>VGFD01000230.1 GCA_016868975.1 Armatimonadota bacterium
CACCCATCCCCTGACCCGTCGCATCCTCTCCGTGCTGATTCTCCTGTGGGTTTGGGCGGCGCCGGCCCAGGCACAGCTTCCCGCCGCGCCGACGAACATGGCCATTCTCATCGTGGGCGATGAGACCAGCAAGGTCATGATGGCTCGCGAGGAGGAGGTCGTGCGCCTGATTCGCCAGTCGGCCCGCGAGCAGGGCATCCCCAAAGAGGTGCTGCCCATTCTCGTGTATCACCTCAACAAGCCGAACGAGCGCGCCTACTGCGAGAAGAAGCTGAAGATCACCCGCAAGCAGATTCTCTTCCTGGGGCTGGCCGAGCACAAGAATCTCGTGGTGAGCCGCGTGCTGGCTCGCGAGAACAACGTGACCAACGCCGAGCAGGGCGTGGTCAACCTCTTCCGCCGGGTGGTGGCCGTGTACACCGGCATCCCGCCGGAGGAGCAGCCCAAGATGCCCACGACGACGCCCACGACGCCGCCCACCACGCCCACCGAGACCCCGGGCGGCGAGGACCCGAGTGACACCCATGTGGGGACGGCGGTGACCTGCCGCTCGGTGGATTCCAGCGGCGCGCCGCGCGGCAAGACGGCCGTCTTTGATCCCGAAGACAGCTTCAACGTCTCAATGGAAGTCTACGGTCTTCAGATGGGCACGCGCATTGAGACGCGCTGGTACCGCGGCAAGACGCTGCTTGATAAAAAGACCATCATGTCCGACAAGATCGGCGATTATTACGCCTGGTTCACCCTGCCCCCGAGCGCCGGCGCATGGCAGCCGGGGCGCTATCAAGTCAGTATTTTCGTCAACGGCCGCTATCAGATGACGGTGCCTTTTCGAGTCAGTGATCAGTAGGCGCAAATCTGATCATGATTTGAAGCCCCGGGCCGCGGACCACAAAGCACCAGGTCGGTTCGATCGGCACGCCAGGGGCAGTGATTCCCTCGTGTGCCGCGCAGCACTCAGCCTCACGCTGCTGGCCGTCCTCGTCGTGTTTGCGGCCGGCTGTCAGCGCCGCGGCCCCTCCCCGAACGTGGAAGGCGCCGCCCGGGACGTTCTCGTGGTCGCCTCGGGAATCGACGCCATTTCGCTGGATCCCGCGGTCGCTTACGAGTTCTCCTCGACGGCGCTCTGCATGAGTTTTTACGATACCCTGATCCGCTACGAGAACAGCGACTACACGAAGCCTCTGCCCAGCCTTGCGGCGCGCTGGAAGGTGAGCCGCGACGGGCTGGTCTACACCTTCTACCTGCGGCCTGGCCTGCGCTTTGCCTCGGGACGGCCGCTGGACGCCGCCGCGGTGCGCGATTCGCTGGTGCGGACGCTGCGCATGAACATGGCGCCCGCCGAATTGCTGGCTGACAATATCGCGCCGGAGCGCATCCGCGTCGTGGATCCGAGCACGCTGGAAATTCGCCTCGCGCATCCGTCCGCGTATTTCTTGAGCACGCTCTTCAACCCGGCGGCCGGCGTGGTCGACTCCAAGGAGGCGCTGGCCCACGAGGTGGAGGGCGACATGGGCTCCGGCTGGCTGCGCGAGCACTCGGCCGGCTCCGGTCCCTTCACGCTGAAATCGTGGGAGCGCGACATCGCGGTGGTGATGGAGCGCAACGAGAATTACTGGGGAACGCCGCCTCGCCTGCGCCGGGTCATCGTGAAGGACGTCAAGGAATCCACCACCCAGAAAATGATGATCGAGCGCGGGGACGTCGACGTCGCCTACGACATGAATCCTCTGCAGATCGAGGATGCCGTGGCGCGGAGCGGTCGGGTGCGCGCCCTGGAAGTGCCGTTTTTGCGGCTGTATTACCTTGGGATGAACGTGAAATTTGGCCCGCTGTCCGACGTCCGCGTGCGCCAGGCGATCCGCGCCGCCATCCGCTACGACGACCTGCTGGCCATGGGCAGCGGACGCCAGCTGCGCCTGCGCGGACCCATCATCAAGGGTCTCGTCGGATTTGATCCGAGGTTGCCGGGCGACTACGACCCCGACCGGGCGCGCGCGCTGCTGGCCACGGCGGGTTATAAAGACGGCTTCGACGTGGAGCTGGCGGTGAGCGGTGGTCCCACGGTCTTCGGCCCCACGCGCGAGGACATCTGCGCCAAGCTGCAGAGCGATCTGGCCGCGGTGGGGATTCGCGTCCGCATCAAGACGATGTCGAGCACGGCGTACCTCGAGCTGTACCGCGGCAAGAAAACCCAGCTCAACATGGGCGACTGGGGCGCGGATTATCCGGATCCGCACAATTTCGCCCACCCCTTCGGGCACAGCAAGGGCTCGCTCACCCAGCGGGTGCAGTACGCCAATCTCCGTCTGGATCCACTCATCGACAAGGCCGGCCGCGAGCTGTCCCCGGCCCGCCGCGCAAAGCTGTACGCGGTGATTCAGCGGCATCTCATGATGGGCGGTCCCTGGGCCACGCTGCTCCAGCCGACCCGACTCCTACCGGTCAGGGTCGAAGTGCAGGGCTTCCGGTACGACGCCCAGGACCCCATGGACTACCGGACGGTGTACAAGGAACCTCAGTAGGGCCGTCGAAGGCCCCCGTCACTCGTGAAGACCGTCCTGTTTCGCCGCCTTGCGCTGGCCGTATTTCTGCTCTTCGGCATCACCCTCATGACGTTCGTGATTTCCCACGTCGTGCCCGGCGATCCGGTGGCCACCATGCTCGGTGAGCGCGGGACCGAAGCGCAGATCCAGGAAATGCGTGAAAAGCTGGGCTTAAACCGCCCGCTTGCCGTGCAATATTTTTCCTACCTCGCCGATCTCGCGCACCTGGATCTGGGCACCTCGCTGCGGACCCGGCGGCCGGTGCTCGACGATCTGGCGCGCTATTTTCCGGCCACCATCGAGCTGGCCACCGCGGCGCTCTTCGTGGCGCTGGTGGTGGGGATTCCCCTGGGCGTGCTGGCCGCCACCCACAAGGACACCTGGATCGATCACGCCGCGCGGATATTTTCCATGGCCGGAGTGTCGGTGCCGGTGTTCTGGCTGGCCCTGCTTGCCCTTTTGATTTTGTACGGCTACTGGGACGTCTTGCCGCCCGGCGGCCGCTTGAGCGATTTCACCGAGCCACCGCGCACACGCACCGGTTTGCTGCTGGTGGACAGCCTCATCGCCCTGAATTTCACCGCGCTTTTCGACGCCGCGTGGCACCTGTGGCTTCCCGCACTTTGCCTGGGCTACCACTCGACGGCCACCCTGGCCCGCATGGTGCGCGCCCAGATGCTTGAAGTCCTGGGCCAGGAGTACGTCCGACTGGCCCGCGCCAGCGGTCTTCCGACCCGCCTCATTCTCTACAAGTATGCGCTGAAGAACGCGCTCATCCCGGTGCTGACCACCATCGGCCTTTCCTACGGCAGCCTCCTGTCCGGCGCGGTCCTTACCGAGACGATTTTCTCGTGGCCGGGCCTGGGAAAATACGCGGTGGGCTCGACGCTCAACCTGGATTTTCCGGCGTTGATGGGCGTGACCTTGCTGATTGCCCTGGTGTACAGCCTGGTCAACCTTTTCGTCGATCTCGCGTATGCCCTGGTCGATCCGCGGGTGCGCGTGTCGTGAGCGGCGGACGACGCGCCTGGCTGGTGCTTACCCGCAATCCCCTTACGGTGGTGGGGATGTCGGTGCTTGCAGTCCTTATGATGGTGGCCCTGACTTCGCCTTACGTCGCGCCCTGCGATCCGCTGGCGCAGGATCTGTCGCAGGCGCTGCAGCCCCCGTCCTGGGCGCACTGGATGGGCACTGATTCCCTGGGCCGCGACATATTCAGCCGCATCCTGGTGGGCACGCGCTACTCGGTGCCGCCGGCCTTTCTGGTGGTGCTGGTGGCCATGGCCGTAGGCGTGCTCGTCGGCGCGCCGGCCGGCTACCTGGGGGGGTGGTTCGACGAAATTCTCATGCGCGTCACGGACTTATTCCTCGCTTTTCCGGCGCTGATCCTGGCCATGGCGATTGCCGGCGCGCTCGGCCCCAGCCTGCCCAACGCACTGGCCGCCATCATCGTGGCGTGGTGGCCTTCGTACGCGCGCCTCGTGCGAGGACAGGTGCTCGCGGTGCGCTCCAGCCTGTACGTGGAGGCGGCGCGCTGCCTGGGCGCGTCGCCGACGCGCATTCTCGGGTGGCACATCCTGCCGAATTGCCTGGGCCCTCTGGTGGTGCAGGGCACGCTTGATCTGGGGAGCGTCATCCTTACCGCGGCCGGCCTCTCATTTATCGGGTTCGGGGCGCAGCCGCCGATTCCGGAGTGGGGCGCGATGATCAACGCGGGCCGCCTGTACATCGCGTCCCACTGGTGGGTGGTGACGTTTCCGGGCCTGGCGATTTTATTCTGCGTGATGGGCTTCAACCTGCTCGGCGACGGCCTGCGCGACGTGCTCGATCCGAGGAGCGCGCGATGAGCGATTACAGCGGCGATTACGTGCTTGAGCTGCGCGACTTGCACGTGTATTTTCACACGCTGGGCGGGCGCGTCCACGCGGTGCGCGGCGTGGACCTGGAGGTCCGCCCCGGCGAGACCCTGGGGCTGGTGGGAGAGACCGGCTGCGGAAAATCGGCCACCGCGTCCGCGCTCATGGGATTGATCGCGGAGCCGCCCGGCGAAGTGCTCGCCTCGCGGCTGCACTTTCGCGGCAAGGACCTCCTGGCCGGGGCGGCCAGCGGGCGTGACAGGCTGCGTCGCTTGAGCGCGACCGCCGTGGCCGAGGTCCGTGGCGGTGGAATTTCCATGATTTTCCAGGATCCGTCGGCCGCGCTTAATCCAGTATTTTCGGTGGTGGACCCGATTCGCGCCGTGCTGCGCCATCATTTGATGCTTGACGCCCCGCGCGCCCAGACCCGTGCCCTGGAGTGGCTCGCGCACGTGGGCTTGCCGGATCCCGAGGCGGTTGCCGGAAAATATCCGCACCAGCTCAGCGGAGGAATGAAACAGCGCGTGGCCATCGCCATGGCGCTGGCGCCCGAGCCGGCCCTGGTGCTGGCCGACGAGCCCACCACCGCGCTGGACGTGACCGTGCAGGCGCAGGTCCTGGCTCTCCTGCGCGGGCTGCAAGAGGAGACGCGCATCGGTCTGTTGTTCATCACGCACGACCTGGGCATCGTGGCGGAAATGTGCCATCGAGTGGCCGTAATGTACGCCGGCCGGGTGGTCGAGGAGGCGCCCGTCAAGGAATTGTTCGAGGCACCGCGCCACCCTTACACGCGGGGATTGTTTGCCGCGCGTCCCACCCTGCACGGCGGCCGCGAGCGCCTGGCGGCCATTCCCGGAGCGGTGCCCCCGCCGTCGGCGATTCCTTCCGGCTGCCCGTTTCATCCCCGCTGCCCGCGCGCGCAGGCAAAGTGCGCCGCGCAGATGCCGGTGCTCGAGGGCGATCCGCACCGCGCGGCGTGCTTTTTTCCGGTGACGTCGTGATGCTGGCGGTCAAGAACCTCGCGGTGGCCTTTGGCGCGCTGCGCGCCGTCGACGAGGTGAGTTTCGAAATATCGCGAGGGGATACGTTTGCGCTGGTCGGCGAGTCCGGCTCGGGAAAATCCACCATGGCCCGTCTGGTAATGGGACTTCTGCAGCCGGAAAATGGAGAAGTCGTTTTTGACGGGCAGCGCATCGACCATCTTGACGAGCGCGCGCGGCGCCCGTTCCGGCGCCGCATGCAGATGGTGTTCCAGGATCCGGGTGGCAGCCTGAATCCCCGCCGCACGGTGCGGGAGACGCTGTGCGAGCCGTTTGTGATTCACCAGCCGGGCCAGCGCGATCTGGACGAAAAAGTGCTTGCCCTGGTGTCGCGGGTGGGGCTCTCCGGCGAGCACCTCGATCGCTATCCGCACGAATTCTCCGGCGGCCAGCGGCAGCGCATTTCCATCGCCCGCGCGCTGGCGCTCAATCCGGAGTTCATCGTGCTCGATGAGCCGACGTCCGCGCTGGACGTGTCGGTGCAGGCGCAAATCCTCAACCTCTTGCAGGACTTGCAGCGCGATCTTGGCCTTACCTACCTCTTCATCAGCCACGACATCGCGGTGGTGGCGCACCTGTCCGATCACGTCGGCGTGATGCGCCAGGGCCGCCTCGTGGAGGTGGGGCCCGCCGATCAGGTCCTCCACGCGCCGTCGGATCCCTACACTCGCGCACTGCTGGACAGTATCCCGCCGGAGCGGCCCGGTTGAGGGAGGAGGCCGCGTCTCCGCCGGTGCATTTTGTCCCCATGGCCGGCAACACGGAGGGGGTCGACGGCGACGTCGCGCGCTGGCGCGAGTGGTTGCTGGACGACGTGCTGGCCAGCCACCTCAACGACCTGGGTGGGGCGGGGTCGCCGCTGATCGCGCTGGCCGATGCTGGCCTGCCGCGGGCAATCCCCGCGGAATTCGCGCGCCGTCCAGTACGAGCGGGCCGTTGAGGGAGCCTCCACGCTGTGTCTCGCGCTGGGCGCCGTCGGAAACCGGCCCGCGCGGCTGATCCCACTGGCCCTGGCTGACGACGGGACCGCCACCGCCGCCGATGATCCCCAGCCCAATCCGCTGCTGGGGAGCGGCGAGGTTCGGGAGGGCGCCTGGCTGGGGTTCTTTCCGCTGGCCCGCCACGCTTGTTGGAGCGCCCTCGAGAACGTCGAGGCGCGGCTGCCGGCGCGACATCCGCTGCGCCCCGAAGGGGAGACGCGCGCCGCGGAGACTGCCCGCAAGCCGCGTCTCGACGACGTCGCGACGACCCGTCCCATGATGGGCGCGTCGGCGGTCGACGTGGTACTGCACGACGCCACGGCGCGCATGGACGCGCTGGTCGGTCCTCGTGAGCTGTTCCTGGTGGCGAATGCCGACGGCGCCCAGCTTGGCGTCGTGGCCGCCACTTCTGAAGGCCGCAGTCTCGTGGTGCGCGGCGCGCCGGGCACCGGCAAGTCGCAGACGCTGGCCAACCTCGTTGCGCACAACCTCGCGCTGGGCCGCAACGTCCTCCTGGTCAGCGGTCGGTGCGCGGCCCTCGACGACGTGCGGCGGGGCTTGTCCGCGGCCGGGCTTGAGGAGTTCGTGCTTGCGCTGCACGATGGCCGCGTCACGCGAGCCGCGGTGGAGGCCAGCCTGCGGCAGGCGGTCAACGCGCGCGGCGCGCTTGACGTGAAGGATCGTGTGGCCGCGCTGGGCGACGAAGTCGCTCGCAGCCGCGATCGGCTCAACCGCTACTTCGAGCGCCTGCACGAGCAGACTGCGCTCGGCTGCAGCCTGCACGAGGCGCTCCGCGAGTTGACGACTCTGGAGAACGCCCCGCGGCTGGCCATCCGCTGGGAAGATCCGACGGCGGTGTCCCGGGGCCTGCACGAGGAGCGCCTCCGCCGCCTGTCTGCGCTGGCCGAGCGGGCCAGCCCGGTGGCCCGCGTCATGGCCCATCCCTTTCTCGGCTGCCGCGTCACCGAGTGGCGTGCGGGCCTGGACGCCGCGGTCACCGACGCGGTCTCACCGCTGGGGATTGCCAACCAGCGGCTCCACGAAGCCGCGGTGAACGTCATGCAGGCGCTGCACCTGCACGAGAGCATTGCACCCGCCGACACCAGCATCTGGCTGCTGGAGCGGCTGGTGCCCATCGTGGATCTGATGCTCGCGGCGGATCGCCCGCCGGTTGGGCTGGAGCTGTCGGCGCCCAGCATCAACGAGCAGATGGCCCGCCTCCGACGCCTGCAAGACATCGGCGAGAACCACGCGCGCCTTACGGGCGAGCTGTCAGCGCGCTGGCACGACACGCTGCTGGAGGCTGACGTGGACGTGCTGGCGCACGCCCTGCGCGAGGCGATGGCGGCGCCGCTGCCGGTCCGCTGGTGGCGCCTGCGCGACGTGCGCGCCCGGTTGCAGCCCCTGTCTCGGGAGAAGCTGGACGTCGACAAGCGCACGCTCGCCGACATCGAGCTGGCCCGCCAGGTGCTCCGCTATCGCGGCGAGCTGATCGGGCACGAGGCGTTCGCCCGCGAGGTGCTCGGGCCGGCCTGGGCCGGCCTGGAACGGCCACGCCACCGACTGGGCGGCCCTGCGCCGCTCGCTGGAGTGGTCGGAGAAGTATCGCACTTCCCGGCAACTGGGCGCGGTACCGGTTTCGCTGCGTCCGGTCCCGCACGATACGCCGGGGCTCGCGGAGGCGCGCGACGCGCTCTCCGAGTCGCTGGCCGGCTTTGAAGTCGCGGCAAGCGCGGTGCAGGCCTTGCTGCGCTTCCACGAGGATGGGGCCGGCAATGCGCTGCGGCTGGTTGAGGTGACCGATCTGGTGGCCCGCTGGACCTCAGGAATCGAGCGCCTCGAGGGGATGGCGGCCGGGCTGCCA
>VGFD01000231.1 GCA_016868975.1 Armatimonadota bacterium
GCGCACTACCTCGACGCTTGCAACGATCCCGCCTTCTATGAGCACTGCGCGCGGGTGGACGGTCCCGCGAAAGAGGCCGGCATCGCGGTGGTCAACGGCATGTCGGTGGCTCCGGGAATCGCGGACATCGCGGCCGCAGAGGCCACGGCCGGGTGGAAGACGCCAAAGGCGATCCACGTGATGTGCATGGTGCAGAACCTCGACGAAGGGGTTGCGGCCCGCCAATCCTACCTGGAGATGATCGGGCAGCCGGCCCGCACCTTCGTCGACAAGCGCGTCCAGAACACGCCCATCGGCTCCAAGAAGCACGTCTTCAAATGGCCCGGCGGGCAGAGCAACGGCGTGCTGGCTGGTGGCGGCGAGCCTTTCACCATACCCCGCCACGTGAGCGGCGTGTCCGAGGTGTTCACCTACCAGCAGGTGCAGGGCGTGCAGAAGCTGCTCGCGCCCTTTGCCTCCAGCCTCGTGCCGATTCTCTGCAAGCTGCCCAACGTCGTGAAGTGGGCGAAGGAAGGCAGCCGCTCGCTCAGCGACTCCAGCGCGTTCGCGACGGTGGTGGAGCTGGATGCCGACGGGCCGCGGCGCTTCGGGGTGGTGCAGGGCAACGGGTTCTACGCCACCACCGCGAAGATGCTGGCCCACACAGCGGTGCGCCTGCTGCGCGAGGGGCCGCTGAAAAAGGGCCTGCTGTCACCGTCGCAGGTGGTGGATCCGAAGTGGCTCCTGGGCAGGCTTGGTCTTGAAGTGCAGGTCGTCGACGCGTAGGTGGAAGACGAGGGGCAGGGCGAGCTGCAGCGTGGCTTAAAGCCGCGCCACCTGCAATTGATCGCGCTGGGCGGAATTATCGGCAGCGCGTATTTCCTGGGCACCGGACAGCTGGTCCTCGATATTGGCCCCGCCGCGGTGGTTTCGTTCATGCTTGGCGGCCTGCTGGTCTGGATGGTCATGGTCTGCCTGGGCGAGCTGGCCGCGCACATTCCCAGCACCGGCTCGTTCGTGCAATACGCCAACGAGTACATCTCGCCGACCTGGGGTTGCGGCGTGGGGTGGTCCTACTGGATAAACTGGGTGGCCTACGTTCCCTCGGAGATGATCGCCGCCGGCCTGATCATGAACAATTTCGTGCCCTCAGTTCCGGTGTTCGCCTGGGCCACGTTGTTCGGCGTCATCATTACCGCGCTGAACCTGATGTACGTCGGCGCGTTCGGCGAGGCGGAATTCTGGCTGGCTCTCATCAAGATTATCGCGATCGCCCTGTTTGCGGTGATGGCGATATTGATTGTCTTCGGCCTGATCGGAGATCACGGTTTCCAGGGCACCAGCAAGCTCCTCGGGAACGGCGGATTTTTCCCCAACGGCGTGTCGGTAATCTTCTTCACCATGGTGCTCATCCTGGTCAATTTCCAGGGCTCGGAAATCATCGGCATCGCGGCCGGTGAAAGCCAGGATCCCGCGCACAGCATTCCGCAGACGGTCAAGCAGGTGTCCTATCGTATTATCGCCATCTACGTGATTCCGGTGTTCTTGCTGGTGTGCATTCTCCCATGGCAAGAGGCGCAAATCGGCAAGAGCGTGTTCGCCATTGCCTTATCCGATTACGGATTCACCTGGGCCGGCAATTTGTTTCTGCTGGTCGTGCTCACGGCTGCGATCTCGTGCTCAAACAGCGGCCTGTATGCGACCTCGCGCACCATATTCGCGCTTTCCAAGGAAGGGATGGCGCCAGAGTGGCTGGGCCGGGTGAACGCGCGCGGCGTTCCGCACAATGCCATCTTGACCTCCATCGCCGGCTGCTGGGTATTCATCGTTGCATTTGCGCTGATGAGCGAGGAGGCGCAGACGCAGTACCTCAACCTGCTGATCATTTCCGGATTTACCGGCGGCATCGCGTGGGTGTCAATCTGCTGGTCGCAGCTTTATTTTCGACGGCGGATCGTGGCCGCTGGCAACGAGCACCTGTTGAAATACAAGGCGCCGTTCTTCCCCTGGTTCACCCTGGTGGCCATCTGGGCCCAGGTCGCCTGCCTGCTCGGCGCGTTGTTTCAACCAACACTTCGCATGCCGGCCATGATCGGCGTGGTGCTGCTCATCCTGCCCATGGCGGGCTATCAAATCTGGGGGAAGAAGCGGGCATGTTGACGCGCGCCCTGTCCGGCAGGCAGCCTCAGCGTGTCAGCCACGGACACCGCGCACGGTAGCGTGTCAGCCACGGACACCGCGCACGGTAGCGTGTCAGCCACGGACACCGCGCACGGTAGCGGGAGTTTGGGTGGGGCGACACTTTTTGTCGTACACGCCCCGCTAGACTGTCCATGCAGGTCCGGGCGGGGCGCGCTTTGAAAGCACCTCTCCCGCAGGGCCAGGCGCGGCGGAGAGGTGTGCATGTCGGACAGTTTCCAGCTCTTTCTTGATCCGTGGGACGTTCAGTACGGTGCCGAGTTCGCCTTTGACGCGGCGGCGGCTCCGGCCGTTGTGGACCAGGCCGTTCTCGACGTGGAGACGACCGACTGGCGGCCCATCGACCCGGTCGGGCGCGATCATCCCAGCAACATCTATTTTCTTGACGGCGTGCGGCGGCTGGAGGCACGCATTCTCGCCCGCCGGGACGGCGTCACCTGCCAGGGCGTGTTCGGCACCTGCGCGGTGGGGAGCGTGTCGGTGCGCCCCACGCCGACCATCGAGCACGACACCGTGCACCGCGTGGTGGCGCTCAACGCCGGGCAATTGCTGCCCTCCCCGGTGACCGTGTCGCCCCAGCTCGTGTATCATCCGGCCACCAGCGAATCCACCGACCCCGACGGCGCGATCCTCGCCGTGCAGCAGGTGATGCGCGAGGCCGAGGAAGCGCTGGCGCGGCGGCTGGCCGACAGCGGGGAGAACGCGCTGGTGGTGGTCGACGGTCCGCTCACCTCGCAGACGCCCCTGAAAGGCGCCGCCATCGGCTTTATCAAGCGGCTTCACCAGCTCTACCTGCCGCCGGACGAGCTGCGCGTGCTGGCCGCGCTGCGCACCGGCCAGCGCACGCCGCTGTTCGCGCTCCGCGCATCGGTGCGCTTTTCCCGCTATGCGTGGTTTCAGCGGTTGGCCCCGGCCGGACCGGCGGATTTCGATCTGGCCGGCATCGCGCGCCTCGAGGTGGCCGACGCCGTGGGACGCGACCGCGCCGTGCACCTCGCGGACCTGGCCGCCGCCGTGCTGCCCCAGTACGTCCCGGGCCGCGAGCGCGATCCCCGCTCGCCGCAGAACCTGCTCCCCATCGGCGCGCTGGAGTCGCTGCTGCGCCGCCGCATGGGCGATCCCCGACTGGTGCGGCGCCACATCGAGGCGTATCTCATCGGACAAAACCAGCGCCCGTCAGGGCGATCAATTTCAGGAGTGTCACTGCATGGAAACTGAAGACGTTGGACTGGTTCTCGGCTCGCTCGACGCCACCCCGCTGGAATTCTGGATCGGCGTCCAGGAAGGCGCCCAGGTGCAACTCGACGACCTGGTCGTGGTGGCCGCGCGCGCCGTCGACGGCCAGGAAGTGCACTTCTACGGAATGGTCGACCTCGTGCGCAAGAAATACGAGGGCACGCAATTTGACAGCGACGCCTTCCGCGCCGCGGCCGGCCACCTGCCGGTGGAGGTTTCCTATGCCGCGCACGTGCAGGTGACGCGCATCGATCCGGAGATTTTCATCCCTCCGCACCCCGGCGACCGGGCGCGGGTGGTCCGCGGCGAGGATTTTCAAAAGGCGCTCTCCTTCGACACCATGGAGCACCGTCTGCCCATCGGCCTCACCCGCGGCGGCGAATCGGTCTTCGCCAACCTGGAATTTCTGGACGGCACGCGCGGCGCCCACTGCTCCATCAGCGGCATTTCCGGGGTCGCCACCAAGACCTCATACGCCAGTTTCCTGTTGTACAGCCTGTTTAATTCCGGCGCGCTGGGCACCCGCGCCATCAACGCGAAGGCGCTGATTTTCAACGTAAAAGGCGAGGACCTTCTCTGGCTGGACAAGCCAAACGCGCGCCTCAACGCGGAAAATCGAGCGCTTTACGAGCGCCTGGGGTTGGAAGCCAGGCCGTTCGATCACGTGGGCCTGTACGCGCCGCCCACGCGGTCGGCGGTGGTGCCCATGCCGGACGTGGGGAGCCGCCAGGACGACATCCGTCCCTACGTATGGACCATGCGCGAGTTCGCGCGCGGCCAGTTGCTGCGCTTTGTCTTTACTGACGCGGACGATGCGCGCCAGCAGTTCTCCTTTGTGGTCACCCGCGTCGAGCGGGCCCTGGAGCGCGCCGCGCAGGAAGGGGACAAGACGGATCCCGCGATTGTTCTCGACGGAGACCGGGTTGGCACGTTCTTCGAATTGCTCGATAAATTCGAGGACGGCTGGCTGGAAAGCGTGGCGCCCGGCATGGCGTCCGGCACGCTGGACGCGTTTCGCCGCCGGGTCAACGCCGCCGCGCAACACATGGGCCACCTGGTGCGCGACGTGGATATGGGAAGATACGACATCCGCTGGATGGATCACCGGGTCACCGTCGTGGACATCCACAAATTGCACGCCACCGCGCAGATGTTCGTGGTGGGCGTGCTGCTCAAGCGTCTTCTGTCCCAGAAGGAGGATCAGGCGAGCGCGGATCCGCTGGTTTTCGTGATGCTCGACGAGTTGAACAAGTACGCGCCGCGCGAGGGCTGGAGTCCCATCCGCGAGGTGCTGCTCGATATTGCCGAGCGCGGAAGGTCCCTCGGAGTGTCCCTGTTCGGCGCGCAGCAGACGGCCAGCGAGGTGGCGCGCCGGGTGGTGGCCAACGCGGCCATCAAGATTGTTGGCCGCCTGGACGCCGCCGAGGCGGAGCGCGGGGAGTACGGCTTTCTCAGCAAGATCGCGCGCCTGCGGGCCACGCTGCTGCAGCCGGGGAGCATGCTGGTCGCCCAGCCGGAAATTCCGGTGCCGATCTTGCTCCGCTTCCCGTTCCCGTCATGGGCCACCCGGGCCTCCGAAGCGGCGTTACCGGAAAATATCGATGACCTTCTGGAGGGGATGAAGCTGTGAAAATCGTCCACACCAGTGACTGGCACGCCGGCCGCTTCTGGAAGGGAATTTCCCGCAACGACGAGCACGCGAGCGTTCTGGAAAATCTCGCCGAATTTATCGAGCGGGAGAAGGTCGACGTGTTGCTCGTCTCCGGGGACCTGTTTGACAACGGGTCTCCCAGCGCTGAAGCAGAGCGCGTCGTGTTTTCCTTTTTCAAGAGGGTAGGGAAGAGCGGCGCCCAGACGGTCGTCATCGCCGGCAATCACGACAATCCCCATCGGCTGAACGCCTGGGGGACCCTCGCGGAACTGGTCGACGTGCACGTGGTGGAACTGCCGTGCGCGCGCGACAAGGGCGGGGTCATCCCGTTGACCACCCGCGGCGGCGAGACTGCCATGGTGGCCGCGATCCCCTTCGCGCCCCCGGGCCGCATCGTCAGCGCGCTCGAGCTGGCCGGCGACGATACCGCGGTGAAGCAGAAATACGCGCACTTCATGCAACGCCTGGCCGACAACCTGGCGGGCGGTTTTGGCAAGGACACCGTCAACTTGATGATGGCGCACACGCATCTCGACGGCGCGGTGTTCTCCAACACCGAGCGCCAGGTGCACCTGGGCGACGACTGGTGCGCGACGCCCCAGATATTTCCCACCAGCGCGCACTACGTTGCCCTGGGCCACATCCACAATCCGCAGGCCGTCTCCACGGCGAAGGCCCCGGCGTATTACGCGGGCTCCCTGATGCAGCTCGATTTCGGGGAAATTTCCGAGGAAAAATCCTTCGTGGTAATCGACGCGAAGGCCGGCAGGCCGGCCCGCATCGAGCGCGTGCCCTACCGAGGCGCGCTTCCGCTCGTGGAGGAGCGCCGCACGCTGCTCGAGATCGAGCGCGACGCGGAAACGCTCCGCAAGGCCGGCTGGCTGCGCGTGGTCGTGCCGCTGGACCAGCCGGACGCGGACGTCAACCAGCGGGTGCGGAAATTGTTGCCCAACGCGCTGGTCGTGCGCACCGAGCTGGCCCACGCGCCGCTGCCCGCCGAGCACGCGCCCCGTGGAGGAATGACGCCCGCCGAGCAGTACCGCGCGTATTATCAGCTGCGCCACAAAACCGTCCCCGCGGACGCGCTGGTCGACGCGTTCGTGGACCTGTATCGCAGCCAGGAGGAGCAGTCCGAATGCGTCCCATCAGCCTGACCCTGGAAAATTTCACCTGTTTTCGGGACCTACAGCCGACCATCGAGTTTTCGGAGATGGAGTTGTTTGCCATCACCGGCCCGACCGGCGCCGGCAAGAGCTCCATTTTAGACGGGATGGTGTTCGCGCTTTTCGGGGAAGTCCCCCGGCTGGGCAAGCAGGGGCTCTCGGAGTTGATCTCGCTGGGCCGGAGCCGCATGGTGGCAACGCTGGACTTCGAGGTGCGCGGGGAGCGCTGGCGCATCGTCCGCAAGGTGAAGCGAAAAGGTCAAAGCGAGGTGCAGCTGGACAAATCCGAGGGCTCGGCATATCGCGTCGTCGCGTCGAGCGTGCGCGAGGTCGAAAAGCAGGTTAGCCGCATTCTCGGCCTGACCTACGATGCGTTCGTGCAGGCCGTGGTCCTGCCCCAGGGAGAATTCGCAAAATTCCTCAAGAGCCCCGGCAAGGAGCGCCGCACCATTCTCAAGGACCTGCTGCGCATGCAGCTGCTCGATCGCATGCAGAAGCAGGCAACCGATTCGGCAAGGGCCTGCTCCGTCGAGGTGAGCGGGCTTGATCAACGGCTTTCGGAAGATTTCCTGAACGCGACGCCGGAGGCGGTCACCGCCAGGGAGACGCTCCTGGCGCAGCTCACCGCGGAGCTGCTGGTTCTCCTGGAAAAGTCGGCGGCGGCCGCGGCGGCCGCCGAGAAGGCGCGCCAGGATCGAAAATCCACCGAATCGTTGGAAGCGCGCGAGGCCCGCTGGGAAATTCTCAACGGCGAGGCGCCGCGGGTGGAGGCGGATCGCGCGCGGCTGGAGGCGGCGCGGCAGGCGGCCACGGTGAGCCCGCACCTGGACGCCATGCGGCTTGCGGAGCGCACCGCCGGAGAGTCGGCGCGCGCTTTGAAAGAGGCGGCGGCGACGGAAGAGAAATTGCAGGCCGCGCTGAGCGCGGCGCTCGAGATCGCAAGACAGGCGTCCGCCGAAGCGGAGCAAGGTCCGGCCCTGCGGGAGCGCATCGAGCTGCTCAACCGCGTCATTCCCATTGCCGAGCGGCTGCACGCGCATGATGCGAAGATCTCCGAAATGAGCGAAAAAATGGCCGCGCTCGACGCGCAGATCAAGGCACGCGCCGCCGATCATGCGGCGGCCGAGAAAATCCACGCGGACGCCGAGGCGCAGGTCAAGAAACAACAAGCGGCTGTCGCGGCGGTCGCCTACGACGCGGAGCGCGACGCGCTGGTGTCCCCCTGTCGGGATCTCGCGGTGCGCTTGCGGGGCGAGCGGGCGCAGGCCGCACAAGCACGCGCGGAGGCAACGGCGGCCGAGAAGTCGGCCGAAGCGGCGCGGGAGAAGGCGGATGCGCTGCGCGCGCTGGCTGCCGACGCGGAGAAGCGCCGGGACGAGGCGCGAAAGGCGCACGAAGATGCCGCGGAGGTGGAGCGTGACGGGCGGCGTCAGGACATGGCGCAGGCCGTGCGCCACGAGCTTGTTGTGGGGGAGGCGTGTCCGGCGTGCGAGATCCCGGTGAAGAAAATCCCCCCGATGCCGAAATCCGCGATCGACTTGAAGGCGCTGGACAGGGCAACGAAGGCGGCGGCCGCTGTGGCGCGGGGCGCGGAGCAGGAGGCGGCAGGCGCGGTGGACGTGGCTTCCAAGGCGGAGGGCGTTGCCGACACCGCGCTGCGCCACGCGGGCTGGGCGCGCGAGAAGGCGGACGCGCTGGAGAATTCGGTGAGCGCGCTGCAGACGCAGCTCAAGGCGGGCGCCGGGACCGAGGACGAGGAAATGCTGCTCGCCGAGCTGGATGCGCTGGCGAAGGCGAAGGCGCGGCACGAAGCCGCGGCGCGGAAGTGCGACGAGGCCGTGAAAGCGCGCGACGCGGCGCAGCGCAAACTCCCGGAACACAAGACCGCCGTGGAACTGGCGTCGCGTGACCGGGATCAGCAGCACTCCATGCTCGAGGATCGTCGGTCAGAACGCGAGCAGGACGCCAGAAAGATCGCCGCCGTGACGGCCGGCGAGCCGGAGCGCGAGCGCGCGGAAGCGGTGGCGCAAGGGGACCGCCTGGAGAAGGCGCTTGC
>VGFD01000232.1 GCA_016868975.1 Armatimonadota bacterium
CCCGCCTGTTGACCATCGCCTGTTGACCATCGCCTGTTGACCATCGCCTGTTGACCATCGCCTGTTGACCATCAACAAAGAGGACGGATCCCTGGTTGGACTCTCAACCGCTGACCACGCGTAAGATCCGCAGCGCCGCGCCGGCGTCTGGCGAGGGCGTTACGAAGCGCATCCGGGTCAAAGTGCCGGTCATCATCGGCCGCAAGCTCAACAACAACTCGCTGGCCATTTTCTATCGATCCCTGGCCACCATGTTCGCCGCCGGCGTGCGCATTGATCGCGCGCTCAACCTGCTGGCCGATCAGACCGACGACCCGCTGATGTCCGAGATTGCCCTCACCCTGTATCGCTCGGTGAGCCATGGCGCCCCCCTTTCCCACGCCATGACCTCGTATCCTGACGTGTTCACGCCGATGCACACCAAACTGGTACAGGTGGGCGAAGCCAGCGGCCACCTCGACCAGATCCTGGAACGCCTCGGCCAGTACGAGGAAAAGCGGCGGGCGCTCGGCATGCGCGTATCGAGCGCGCTGACCTACCCGATCCTGTTGTTTGTGCTCGCGATGGTCGCGCTGGTTTTCATCCCGCCCTACCTTTTTGGTGGATTGTTCCAGCTCATTGAAGGCAGCGGCGTCGAGATCCCCATGCTGACGCGGGTCATGCTCGCCGTGTCGAAAGTCGTGTCCTCGTGGTGGTTCTACGCCTTCTGCATTGCGGCCGGAATTGTCGCCTTCCGCCTGCTCCCCCCCGTGCTGCGGCGCCCGCAGGTAAACTATTTCTGCACGTTCTGGCTGCAGAAAGTCCCGGTGCTGGGCACCGCGCTGCGCATCATTACCGTGACCCGGTTTTCCCGCTGCCTGGAAGTGCTGGTCAGCGTGGGCGTCTCCATTGACACCGCCGTGGAGATGTCGTTTGCGGCTTCCGCCAATCCGGTGCTGATCGAAAAACTGCCCAAAACCATCAATGCTTTGCGGTCCGGCGCCACGCTTGCGGAATCCCTCGAGGAGATCGATTTCTTCCCGCGGGCATTCATTCAGGTCGTGGCCGTGGGCGAGGAGTCCGGCAAGCTTCCCACCCTGATTTCCCGGCTCGCCGACATTTACGATGTCGAGCTCGAGTACGCGCTGGAATCCGCCATTGCGGCCCTCGAACCGCTGATGCTGATGTTCATGGGAATCGTTGTCGGCATCGTCATCATCGCCACGATGCTGCCCATGATGCAGGTCATCCAGAACCTGTGAGGCGCGGCTTTTCGATCATCGAAACGATTTTCGCGGCTTCCATTCTTTCGATCGTCATCATGGTGCTGTTCAACCTGTATCCCTCGTCGCTGCTTGCGGTCAAACGCGCGGAGCATCGGCTGGAGGCCACCACGCTGGTCCAGTCGATTCTTGAGGAGAAGCGGGCCGGCCCGTTCACCGCCCTGACCGCGCTGTCGCCGGAGACGTACTACAACATCACGCCGCCGCCGGCCGGCGAGGACGGCGTGCAGCTCAAGCCCAAATTCAAGGTTTTTCTGGTGCCCAACACCGAGTCCGCCTGGCCGCCCAAGCGCATCGTCGGCCTCCAGGTCGTCGTGGAGTGGCGAGAAACCAAGAAGCGACAGGAAAAGCTCGTCGGGGAGCTGTGGATCTGTGACGTCAAGAAATAAAGGCTTCACCATGCTCGAGGTCATGGTGGCCGCCACCCTGGGGCTGATCTTGATGGGGCTGGTCTTCTCTTTCCTGATGCCGACCATGAAGGCCTCCGTGCGGGGCGCCACCCGCGTCGAGCTGCAGCAGATGGCGGTGATGTCCCTCCACCGGATGGCCGGTGACATCCAGAACACCGCCGCGGCCGGTCTGAGCCTGTCGTCGAATCCCCCCGCAGTGGGCGTGGTCCGCATCAAGGGGGTCACTTCTGACGGCCGTCAGCAGTGGGAAGACAAGATGATCGTGTACACGCTGGTGGGCGGGCGCATCATCCGCAAGGAATGGCCGCCTGGCCCGAGCGCCGGCAGCCCCGCCCTGACCGGCAGCACGCCGGCCCGCGTTCCCCCAGTGCTCCTCGGACAAATCGCCAGCACGGTCAACGACACCGAGCGCGTGATGGCCAGCAACGTGAAGTCATTCTCAGCCACCACGGCGGCCCCGCCCGGTCAGGTGTCGGATCCGGTGACCCTCAAGATCGAGATGGAGAAGAAAGAGGCGCATCGTCAGGAGCCGGAG
The DNA here is from genome assembly GCA_016868975.1 of Armatimonadota bacterium. Taxonomy (GTDB): domain Bacteria; phylum Vulcanimicrobiota; class Xenobia; order RGZZ01; family RGZZ01; genus VGFD01. The sequence continues at coordinate 2,208 of VGFD01000232.1, forward strand.
CGCTTCAGCCTGACGCGCGTCGTCTCCATGAAACAGCGGATTTAGGCACCCCTGGTTTTACCGCCCTTCCGGGCTCAGTGCCACCCGGCCGGCAGCGCGCGGAAGACCGCCGGGTCGATCGGCACGCCCCACACGTACATCCCCCAGTGGAGATGGGGCCCGGTCCCGGCGCCGCTGTGCCCGGAATATCCGAACACCTCGCCGCGGGCGACCTTCTCCCCGGTTTTCGCCGCGAAGCGCGACATGTGGAGATACAGCGAGGACACGCCCAGCCCGTGGTTGAGCACGATGGCGTTCCCGTTGGTGTACTGGCCGGGCGCCACCAGCCCCACCACCGCCGCGGCGGGCGCGTGCAGCGGGGTCCCGTCGCCCACCGCGACGTCCACTCCGCGGTGCCAGCCCTTGCGCCAGCCGTTGTACAGGCGCTTGATGCCGAACGGCGTGCTCTCGTATCCAGCGGCCGGACGGGCGAAGTTGCCGCGCCAGAGCATCTCCCCGACCATGCGGCGGGTTGCCTCGATCAGGATCTCGTCGTCCCGCTTGGAGCGCGGCGTGTCATAGGTGGCGAGCATTGCGGCCGGCAGCCAGATGCTCTGGTGCCCGAACCACTTGCTTCGGATAGGCACGTCCCGGCGGGTGTCCCCGACCACCAGGGGATGCGTGCCGGGGCGCGCGTCCACCGGAACCGGCAGCACGACGCGCAGGAAGGGCTCATTGGGGAGCCGCACCGCCTGGAACGTCTTGTTCACCCAGCGGACGGTCGCTTCGGCACCCTCGATCCCCTCGATTTTCACGAACAGGACGCCGCCCTGGCGCGGCGCGCCTTCCACGCCGATGGTGGTGGTCGCGACCGTGGGCGCCTGCGCCACCGCGGCCACTGACATGACGAGCAAGCAGAGAACTGCTATAACCTGTTGCATAAGCCTCCGGGCTGTGATAGGTCGTTTGAACGAGCGCCCAAACCGGCCCGGGTCGAACCGTTTTCCGACCCAACGACCGAAAGACAAAGCAGGAAACCACGCTTATCATTGATTTCATAAGCGTTTCAGCGATCGGAAGGATGACCCCTTTGTCGAGCATCACCCGAGTCAAGGGCGCCCTGGTCCTGGTCGCCATCCTCCTGGGAATGGCGGGCCCGGCGCTCGGCTCCTACGGCGAGGAAGCCCAGCGCCGCGCCCTGGAATCCAAGATCGTCCTATACACCAACGCCGTCCGCGCGAAGCACGGCTTGCAGCCACTTTCCTCGGACGTCTTGCTGGCTGCGGCCGCCCGCGGCCACAGCGAGGAAATGATGACCCTGGGGTACTTCAGCCACACCTCCCCGACCGCTTCGCTGAAGACGGTGAGCGACCGCGTCGCGCTCGCCGGCTCCAGCGAGGTCGAAGTCGGCGAGAACCTGGCGTACTACGAAGGCTACAGCCTCGACGCCGTGGCCGCCCGCGTCATCCAGGACTGGATGGACAGCCCCGGCCACCGCGCCAACCTCCTCAAGGGCACCTACAACACCATCGGCCTGGGCGTGGCGTTCAACGGCCGCAAGTGCCTCGTCACCCAGGTCTTCGCCTCCAGCCGCATCACCGTGGCGCCCGTCCAGACGGCGCTCAAGGGCGGCCAGATCGAAGCGCGCCTCAGCGGCCGCGTCCGCAACGGCGCCCGCGAGCTGGGGATCTTCGACGGGCGCACCCCGCTGGAGAAGGTGAAGGTCGCCGCGGACGGCACCTTCAGCGCGAATGTGACCCTCCGCGCCAACAGCGGGACCCATTCGCTGAGCCTGGGGCTGGTGGCCGGCCGCACCGGCGGGTGCGCCACCTACGAAATCTACAACTCGCTGCCGATCGACACGAACGCGGTCGCCGCGCGACACAAGTAGCTTCGCCTTACGGGACAACGACTCACCCGGGCGTGTCGCGCGGCATCATCGGCGCCGCCCCCGTGGCGGCTTTTGCTTTTGTTGACACAATCCGTGAAGGCGAATAGAATACTCCCTATGCTTCGAACCGACCTTAGAAACATCGCCATCATCGCCCACATCGACCACGGCAAGACCACGCTCGTGGACGGCATGCTCAAGCAGGCCGGCATCTTCCACGTGCGCCAGACGGTCGCCGAGCGGGTCATGGACTCCAATGACCTGGAGCGCGAGCGCGGCATCACCATCCTGTCCAAGAACACCTCGGTGAAGTACGGGGACGTCCGCATCAACATCGTCGACACGCCGGGCCACGTGGACTTCTCGGGCGAAGTCGAGCGCATCCTGGGGATGGTGGACGGCTGCCTTCTCCTGGTGGACGCCTTTGAAGGCCCCATGGCGCAGACCCGCTTCGTGCTCCGCAAGGCGCTCGAGTCCAACCTGTCGCCGCTGGTGGTGATCAACAAGATCGACCGCCCGGACGCGCGCCCCCACCAGGTGATCGACGAAGTGTTCGAGCTGTTCTACGAGCTGGGCGCCGACGATAGCCAGCTGGATTTCCCGGTGATTTTCGCCTCCGCGAGGCAGCAGATTTCCACCCGCGACCTCGCGGTGCCCGGGACCGATTTCCAGCCATTGTTCGAGGCGATCATCGAGCACATCCCGGGCCCCAGCGTGGCGCCCGGGCCGCTCCAGCTCCTGGTCAACAACCTCGACCACGACGAGTACATCGGGCGCATCGCCATCGGCCGGGTGGCGGCCGGCGAGATCGCCACCGGAATGCAGGTCGGCGTCATGGGCGATAGCGGCGTCCCGCGCCGCGGCAAGGTCAACCAGCTCTTCGCCTTCGAGGGGTTGAAGCGGCTGCCCATCCAGCAGGCTTCCGCCGGCGACATCGTCGCGGTAGCCGGCCTGGAGGGGATCTCCATCGGCGAGACCGTCACCGACCCCGAAGATCCGCGCGCGCTCCCCGCCGTCAAGGTGGACGAGCCCTCCATGGCCATGACCTTCCAGGTGAACGACAGCCCGATGGCGGGCCGCGAGGGCACCTGGGTCACCTCGCGCCACCTGCGCGACCGCCTGTTCCGCGAGATGGAGCGCAACGTGGCGCTGCGCGTCGAGGAGGTGGGCGGCGGCGAGGCCGGCGCGTTCAACGTGAACGGCCGCGGCGAGCTGCACCTTTCCATCCTCATTGAGACCATGCGCCGCGAGGGCTACGAGCTGGCCGTGTCGCGTCCCCGCGTGCTCACCCGGGAAGTCGACGGCAAGCTGCACGAGCCGATGGAGCTGCTGTTCGTCGACATCCCCGAGGAGTACATGGGCGCTGTCATGGAAGCGCTCGGACCGCGCTACGCCGAGATGCAGAAAGTGTTTCACCCGGGCAGCGGAATGCTGCGGCTGGAGTTCCTCATTCCGGCGCGCGGCCTCATCGGCTTCCGCTCGCAGTTGCTGACCATCACCCGGGGCTACGGCACCATGCACCACCTGTCCGCGGGGTACGGCCCGTGGAAGGGCGAGATCCAGGGCCGCACCCGCGGCTCGCTGGTGGCCTGGGAGGACGGCACGGCCACGACCTATGCCATGCTCAACCTGCAGGACCGCGGCCGCTTCTTCGTCGAGCCCGGCACCGCGGTGTATCGGGGGATGATCGTGGGCGAGCACGCGCGCGACACCGACCTGGAGGTGAACGTGGCCAAGGCCAAGCACGTGACCAACATGCGCTCCTCCACGTCGGAAGCTACCCAGCGGCTCGACACCCCGCAGATTCTCAGCCTGGAGGAGGCGATCGAGTTCATTGCCGACGACGAGCTGGTGGAAGTGACTCCGAAGTCGACCCGCATGCGCAAGGCCATCCTCGATCCCAACGCCCGGTTGCGGGCCCAGAAGGCGCGGGAGCGCGCGAGCGCCTGAGCGAATTCAGGTCACCAGATGAAGGAGGTGACCTCTGTGAAGATTCGACAAATCTCGGGCGGCACCGTTCGGTGCACGTTCGCCTGGGCAGCCTTGTGTGCGCTGTTCGCCTCGTGTGTGGCGCAGGCCGCGCCTGCCCAGAAGATCTCGATTCGCAACCAGGTGTACAAAGGCCAGTCGGTGCGCGAGGGCGGCGTCGTCTGGTTCCCCCTCGAGGCGTTCGCGACGGCAATGCGTCTCAAGGTCGTGGCGAACGGCAATGCATATGCGCTGGTTGACCCGAACGACCGGGCGCCGGTCAACGCGGCGCCAACTGTCGCAACCCTCTACGTGAACGGCGCGGAAGTGCCCGGCGCGCTCACCATGAAGGGCAGCACGCCCTGGGTCTCCGGCAAGGCCGCCGCGAAAGCCCTGGGTGGGCAGTACGTGGACGTTCCACAAATGGGCACCCTCGACATCACGATGAAGTACACGCCGCCTCCGGAGGCGCGCAAAATCGACTCGTCGGCCGCCGTCATCGTGTACGACCAGCCCGTCTTCGTACACTGGACGGCCCAGTGGTGAGGCGCTTGCCGGCAGATGGCGCCGGCGCTTGCTCAGTTTGAGCAGGTCTACAAGGACAAGGTGCAGTTCGTCGACATCAACGTGGACGACGTGAACAGCCCGCAATACCAAAAATACGCTGACCAGAAAGAGACCAGATCGATTCCCGAGACGATGATCCTCAAGAACGGCAAGGTGGTGTTCCGCAAGGTGGGAAGCATGCGCTTCGAGGACATGAAAAGAGCGGTCGACGCGGCGATGAAGTAGAGGAGGGCCCGCCGTCAATGGGCCCTCTGACAGATTACCGTTCGGTGCGCACCGCGGGCTGGGGCGGTCCGGACATGCGGGCCATCTCCGACTGCACGTACCAGACGGCGCCCACGAACATCAGAATGGCGACCGCGCCGATGAGGAACTGCACGACGGCTATCGCGCTCAGCGACGTGTTGATGGGCGGCGGCTCATACGCCTCGTAGGGCGCTTCCACATGCTCTTAGGAGGGCGGATCCATCAACGCCAGTTCTGAGGCCGAGGGCCTGGGCGCCTCCGGCTCGACGGCGTGCGCGGATGCTTGCGCTTCCTTCTGCGACCGCACTGCCTCCTGAAGGTCGTCGAACGGGTCCTGGCCCATCCTAAACCACTTCCCCGAAGACGCGTCTCGTCCCTTCGACGAGCGGACAAACCGCGCGGCCCGGGCCACCATCGCGTGTCTGACGTCGGCCTATAGGACACGCGTCCTCGCTGAACGAATGCGCGCTGCATGAAAGGCACCGAGTTCATCCTCCACTGCATCGCCAGCGCGGGCGTGGAGCACCTGTTCATGTTTGTGGGCGGTCTCGTGGATCCGTTCCTGGCGCCGGTGACCGCCGGCGTGGTGACCCCACTGGTGGCCGCAAACTAGGCCGGCGCGGTGTATGCGGCCGACGGATACGCGCGGGCTTCGGGAAAATTCGGCGCGGCACTGGTGATCGGCGGCCCCGGCGTGTTCAACGCGGTCGGTGCGGTGGCGTCGGCCCGCAGTGACGGCACGCCGTTGCTGCTCATTTCCGGAGAGACGGCCACCGCCGAGCAGGGCCGCGGCTCCTTCCAGGACGCGACCGTGCTCGGCATCGACGACCTGCGGCCGTTTGACGCGCTGACCGAGTACTCGCACATCGTTCCCACGCCCGCCGCGCTTCCCCAATATCTGCGCGTGGCGTTTCACGCGATGCTGCAGGTGCGGCGCAGTCCGGTCCACGTTGCCATCCCGCGCGACGTGCAGACCGCCGAGGTGGGCGACCCGCTGTGGAATCCGCGGCACAGCCTGGAAGAGCCGCGCATCCTCGATGTGGAAGCGCTGGCGCGTTTTGCCACGGAGAGTCTGGCCCCCCGCACGCGCGTCGCGATCCTGGCCGGCGGAGGCGCCCTGGACGCGGCGGACGACCTGCGCGCGTTCGCCGAGGCGTTCGGCGTGCCGGTGGCCACCACGTTTCGGGCAAAGGGCGTCCTGCCGGAAGACCATCCCCTCTCGCTGGGGATGTTCGGCTACGCCGGCAATCCGCCCGCCGAAGACTGCCTGACCAGCGCCGACCTCGAGGTTCTGCTGGTGCTCGGCTCCAGCCTGAACCAGCGCGACACGCTGTCCTGGAGCGCGCGCTTGCAGCCCCGCAACGGCATCGCGCAGGTGAACGCGGGCAGCCGCATGCTGGGCGTGAATTTCCCGGTG
>VGFD01000233.1 GCA_016868975.1 Armatimonadota bacterium
TGTCGCAACGACCGCGCGCCCCAGCGCGCCGCTTCCAGCCGCCCGCAGCTGCGCGACTTCTTCCAGGGCGTGGGCGGCCTTGCCGGCGTACTTCGCGCCGTGGGCGCTCTCGGAGAACGTGTGGCCGACGCCGTGATCCTCGCCATGGCTTCCCGCAGCCGCGGTGCTGAGGTGAACCTCATCGTGCGGTTCAGCGTGCTTGCTCTCGGACTGTGGCGCGACCGGCGGCGCCTGCGGTTGTTTGCGCTGGACTGGCGGCGTGCCCAGCGTCTGCGGTCCAGTCTGTACCCGGGCGTCTGTTCCGACGTCACCCATCGATGAGAATCCTCCCTGCGGCCCGTGAATCCATCATATTATCAACCAGCAACCCCCAATTGTCTAGTGCCATTTCGGTTTTCTAATCAATTGCTCGGTGGACCTGTTTCGGCAAGTGCGGTGCCGTTCCCGCGGTTACCGCATTCCTGCGCGCTCCGACGACAGCCGCTTGCCCAGGCCCAGGTGATCGTTGCCTTGCTGCATCCTGGCCAGGGCGGCGCGCAGCGTCTCTACGTCCCCGTTCTCGACGAAGGCGTCCATCAGCTCGAACCCCTCGCGCATCGTGGCGACGCCGCGGGTGAGCAGGTAGATCATCTGGCTGGAGTAGTCGTCGTCGGGCTTCTTCTCGTTCTGGAGCCGCTCGATCAGCCCGGGCAGTTCGTTGGCGTCAAATGCGTCGATCTTGGAGCGCACCAGCTCGTACGCTTCGAGCAGCGGCGTGCCGGAGGCTTCCTCGTGGACGTACTCGTAGGCGCGGCAGGTGAGCTGATAGAGATACTCGGTGGGGAAGCTCTGGGTGGGAACGAGGTACTGCCGCCCCTCCTCCAGGTCGAGCAGGGGCGGCGCCAGCGACGCGTCGTCCATTTCCAGGCGCGGCAGCACGGCGTTGCAGCGACCGCAGTAGTTGAGGTTGGGCGGATTGGCGTTGCCGCAGCGAAAGCAGAGCACGTCGGAGACGATTCAATGGCATGTAAAAAGGCCCCTTCGGGGGGCCTTCTCAAGCTCGCGAACCGTGGAGCCCGTCAGAAATGGGCGGCAAAACCCATGGAAACAGGCCTGGACCTAGACTTGAGGATACTGCGAGGCGTCGCCGCCCTGGGCGCTGGCCACGCTCTGCGCGGCATCGCTGGCCGACGAGCCGCCACCCTTGGCGGTCTCACCCTGCTGGCGCACGTCCGCGACGCGGGCTTCCTGGGCCTTCTTGAATTCATCGAGGCCGCCGCCTCCGCTGCCAATCGCTCCCACGCCGTCCATATTGAGATCCTCCTCAGGGTTCCACGCTGTTGAAGCGTCGGGAACTTTGTTCCCCACCCTACGATACCCCGGCCGGGGGTGCTCGTCCAGGTCAAACGCTGCTCCAAATGTTGCCATGTTGTAAGCAGGATGTAAATTTTTTGTGAACAGGCGCTAATTCCCCCGCGCCGCCGCCGGCTGCAATTGGCCTTCCAGCAACCGATACAGGCCGTCCCGCACCTGCACGATCCATACCGGGCGCGCGTCCAGGCGCTTGCCGGGCGCCCACTGGCCGGCCACTCCGCCGAGCGGCGGCCGGGTGTTCCCGGCGGCGGACAGCCAGGCGCGCAGTCCCTCTCGGGTGGAGGTTTTCTCCAGCGCGTCGGCCAGCGCCATGGTGGCGTCGTAGCCGGTCACGGTCAGGTGCGTGGGGGTGAGATCCCCGAAGCGGCGGCGGAATGTGGCCATGAATCCGCGCATCCGGGGCGTGTTGATCTGCGGATGGAAGTATGCGGACAACACCAGTCCGTCCACTGCCTCGCCACCGATGCTCACCAGATCCTGGGAGAAGGGGATGGTTTGCGAGAAAATCGGCACGCTCAGCCCGGCCGCCCGCAGCTGGCGCGCGAACGCCGCGGTGGTTTCTCCGCGATAGTCGCAAAAGAAAATAATGTCCGGTTTCTCGCGCTCGATGGCTTCGATCTGCGGCTGGAATTGCAGCGTGCTGGCCTGGAAAGGTGGCAGCCCGATGAGCGCGATCGGCGGCCCCATACCGGTCAGCGGCGTGCGGTCGGGCCCGCCGTGCCTCACCTCGTCCTCCAGCGTGCTGATCATTTCCCTGGAAAGGATCTGTCCCTCGTCGCCGATCAGCCCCACCCGCCGATATCCAGACTGCACGACCCAGCGCGCCAGGGCGCGCACCCGCCGATCCGTGGAGTCCGCCGCGCTGAAAACGTACGGGCCGCTGTCCCACACGCTCATCCCCGATGCGGAGGGCGACAGCAGCGGCACCTTTGCGTTGTTGAAAACGGGTGCCACCGCGGTGGTCCGCTGGGTATTGTAGGGCCCCATCACGACCAGCAACCGGGGATCCCGGGCGAGGCGCTCGGCAATTTGCAGGCTCGTTGCGGTGGACGAATGATCGTCGTAGAGATCCAGCAACAGGCGCTTGCCGTTGATTCCGCCGCGCTGGTTGATGGTCGTCTGGGCCAGCGAGAGGCCATGCAGCTGGGAAAATGCGTCGGCCCCGTCGATGCCGGTCATGGAGCCGATGTAGGGGATGCGCACGTGGGCCGCGCCGGTCAGGAGAATATAGGCGTTTTCCTTGAGGATTTGCGCCTGTGCATCATCCGGAAATTTCGTGGTCGCCTGGTCGAGCAGCTCCACGGCCCTGGCATAATCGTTCAGCTCGTAGAACCGCTTGCCCTGATCTTTGTGCGGATTGGAAGCATAGTGCAGCTTATAGGGCCCGACTCCGCCGGCCGTTCCGGACGGCTTTACGGGCTTCGGCGTCCCGCGTGGCAGCTCGGCGAACACCGCCCCGAGGAAGGCCAGCGTCGCCAGCAGCAGCAGCGCCAGGGGCGCGGCCAGACTGCGGAACGGAAACTCCATGCGGCGCAGAATGATCGACATCGCCGAGGGCCCCCGCCTTCCAGGGAACCCCGAGTCCAGCGGGGACGGCGCTGGGGACGGGCGCCGACGCCGCTCCTCGGACTCCGAGGGCCCGCTCTCCACCGGCACCGGGCGCTCCAGCACGGCCACGCCGCCTCCGCGCGCTTCCTGGGCCCGGACCGGCGCGCGCCCGGAGAGCGCCTCCTGAGCCAGAAAGCCCAGGTGCGTGCGCACTTCCTCGGCGACCGCGCCCACGTCCGCATAGCGCTCGGCCGGACGGCCGCGCAGGCAGCGCATCAGGATGTCGCTGCCGGTCTCGGTGAGCGGCGTCTCCATGGTGCGCAGCGCCGACAGGGGAAATACCGGCGAGGGAATTTTTCCGGTCACCAGATAGGCCATGGTCGCGCCCCACGAATAAATATCCGAGCGCTCGTCGGTTTGCGAAAGGTCCTCCCACTGTTCGGGCGCCGCGTAGCCCACCGATCCGGAGGGCACGGTGTCGCTCCGCTTGCCGGCCACGAAGCGGCGCGCCAGGCCGAAATCCACCAGCTTGAGAATTCCCTCGGTGGTCAGCATGACGTTTTCCGGCTTCAAATCGCGGAAAATAACCGGGGGATTTTGGGCGTGCAGATAGCCCAACAATTCCACCAGCGTGAGCCCTTTCTGGAAGGCCTCCCGCTCGTTGAGAGGGCCGCGCCGGCGGACGTGCTCGGCGAGATTTTCCCCCTCGATGTATTCCATGACGAGGCAGCAGTCTTCGCCCTCTTCGAAGAAGTCCACCATCACCGGGAGGTTGGGATGGCGCAGGCGGCTCAGCGTGGAGGCCTCGCGCTCGAAGGTCTCGCGGAACTTCTCGTACATCCCCTCCTCGGGGGAGTGCATCACCTTGAGGGCCCACTGCTTGCCGGGCAGGCGCAGGTCGTCGCACAGGTAGACGGCGCCCAGTCCGCCGCGGCCGAGGGCGCGCACGATGCGGTAGCGCTTCTGGAGGATGCGCTCCAAGTCAGTTACGGGCCGGCACAGCCGGCGCCCCCATGGGCCTTGACGGCTCGCTTCGCTGCCACGGGCGTGCTCACACGGCTCACACCGGCGAGCCGGCTGCGAGGCGCTGGGCGGCGGCTCCGGCCGGCACCTTGATCACGAACGTGGTGCCGGCCCCCTCCTGGGTCTGGATGTCGATGTTGCCGTCGTGCTTCTTCACGATCTCGCGGACGATCGCAAGCCCCAGTCCGGTTCCCTTGCCGATGTCCTTGGTGGTGAAAAACGGGTCGAAAATACGGCCCACCAGGTTTTGCGGAATCCCCGGGCCGTTGTCGCTCACCGTGAGCAGCAGGTGTTTCCCCTCCGCGCTGGTGCGCACCGTAATCGTGGGGTCCGGGGTGCCCGCCGACTTCATCGCGTCGCGCGCGTTGGCAATGAGGTTGGTCAGGACCTGCCCCCATTGCGTTGAGTTGGCGCGGATCGGTGGAAGATTGCCCAGCTCGGTGACCACCTTCACGCCGTCCTCGCTGAGCTGCTCCTCGAGCAGGTCGACCGCCTCGCGCACGATGCGGTTCATTTCCATGGGCGCCCGCACGAATCTTGAGAACGTGAGGCCCTCTTCACTTTCCACCGGGCCGCGCGAGAACACCAGCAGCTTCTCGATGATCGCCTTGCACTTCTCGACGCCGTCGCGCATGATCTGCAGCCGCCGCAGGACGTCCTTTTCCTGGATGGTGCGCGTCAGGCTGCCGACCATGGTGAGGACGGCTCCCAGCGGCGTGTTCAGCTCGTGCGCCACCCCGGCCGCGAGCCGTCCGACCGCGGCCAGCTTGCTTTCCTCGATCATCTCCGCGCGGATGTCGTCCAGCTCTCGTCTCGTGCGCGTCAATTCGCGATCGGTCCCCATGCGGAGGGCCAGCGTGGCGGCTGGAACCGCGGCCAGTTGCAGCACCTCGCGGTCGAGCGCGCGGCCGCGACCCAGGCGCACCACGATGGCGCCGCCGCCATCCGCCCGCGACGAGACCGGCTGCACCACCCAGCGCTGGCCCGCGCTTCCCCACTCCTGGAACTCGCCGGTGCTCCAGGCGCGGGACACGATCTCCGAGGGGACCTCGCCGGGGATGGTCGATTCCGTCTCGCGGCGCGGCCCGCTGTCCGAGGTTTCCTCCAGTGGGGAGCCGTCGTGCGCGATGGGGCGGAAGAGGCCGCTGGACGGTCCCTTCACCCACAGCGAACAGTAAGGCGCGTCCAGGGTCGTGCGAAGACGGTGGCAGAGGACGTGCGCCTGCGTCCCCATGTCGGCGCCCGGCATGTCGAGCGTGCCCCAGACGTGCTGGAGGTTGGCCCAGCGCGCCTTCTCCCGACCCAACAGGAGGAGGTTGACCCAGGCGGAGGCCAGCACGAGTCCGACGGCGACGAGGACAGCCATCGACAGGTCAAAGGGCACGGGCGCGGACGACCTCCTGGATGGAATGAAACGGCATGGTCAGGCGGTTCTTGCTGCAGGGAGCCGGATGGCCTGTAAGGGATATCACAATGACAAGCATTCCAGGCTTGCACAGCCGACGCCTCCATCTCTTTCCTGGCGGCTTGTTTCCAGCGTTTCGAGGTTCCGGTGGAGGATCTCACAAGCGCCTCGCTGAACCCCTTTTCGTATCGCATGAAGTTGCACGAAGTGTGTGGCCACGCGGTTACCGAAGCATTAGGGGGCGCGCATCATTTCCAAGAACGACGATTCCGGCGGCATCCTCCTTATTGACGACGATTCCTTGATGTTGCAGGCGCTCAGCATCCTCCTGGAAGATGAGAGCTACAAGGTGGCCACCGCCTCCTCCGGAATGGAAGCCATCGAGCGGGCCCGGGAGCACACCTTCGACTTGATCGTGTCGGACGTCCGCATGGCCGGCATGGACGGTATCCAGACGCTGACCAGCCTGCGCGAGTTCAACTCCTCGACGCGGGCCATCATGATCACCGGGTACGCCAGCCCCGACATCCCGGTGCGGGCCATCAAGCTGGGCGTCGACGATTACCTCATCAAGCCGTTCGACGACCGGGAGTTCCTCAAGAGCGTGCGCCGCAGCATGGAGACGGCCCGCCAGCACCGCGGCTTCGAGCGGCAGCTCCGCCAGCAGTGGCGTGATTTTTCGTCCATCGTCCGCCTGCTGGCCCGTGGACTGGAGGCCCGCGACCCCTACTTCGAGGGCCATTCGCAGCGCGTCGCGGATCTCTCGGCGCGCGTGGCCCGCGCCCTGAACCTTCCCCCGGATCGGCTGGAGATCATCGACCTGGCGGCGCACCTGCACGACATCGGCAACATCGGCACCAAGCTCGACATCTTCAACAAGACCGAGAAGCTGATGGCCGAGGAGGTTGCCGAGCTGCGCGACTCGACCCGCAGAGCGGAGCAGTACTCGCGAAGTCTGTCCAGCCTGTTCGACGTCTTCCGCATCATTCTGCACCACCACGAATGGTACAACGGGGCCGGCGTGCCCTTCGGCTTGAAGGGTGAGCAGATTCCGCTGGAGTCGCGGATTCTGTGCGCCGCCGAGGCCTACGACGCGATGATCAGCCCGCGGCCCTACCGCGAGCGGATGCACGGCGCCGAGGCGCTGCAAATCCTGGAGAAGGAGGCCGGCGAGCACTTCGATCCGCAGGTCGTGGCGGTGCTCAAGGAAGTCCTCGCGCAGGACTGCGGCGGGGATGAGGACGAGGCGCCCGAAGCCGCGCCCACCGACGCGAAGAAGGTGGGCCTGTTGCTCTCGCTGGCGCACACCTACCTGCAGAACGCCAACCTGGAGATCGCGGAGAAGGCCTACAACGAGTGCCTCCAGCTCCTCGGGGACAAGCGCATCGGCACCCGCGCCGAGGCGCTCAACGGGCTGGCCCACATCCACCTCCAGCACGGCGATCTGGGCAAGGCGCGCACGTTTGCCGGCGAGGCGCTGGCCGCGTCGCAGGGGATCAGCGACCTGCTGGTGGGCAAGAGCCTCGTGACGCAGGGACTGGTGGAGTCGCGCCTGGGTGAGTCCGCCAGGGCCACCGAGCACTTCGAGCAGGCCCGGGGGATTTTTGACGCCTGGGAATCGCACGCCGAGATCGGCCGCGTGCTGCTCTTCGAGTCGCTGGCCGCCGGCGGCGGCACGGTCTCCGCCGGCGGGAACGGCGCGGCCGACGCGGTGCGCGGCAAGTTCGTCGAGGCCGTGCAGTACTTAAAGCAGCACGACCTCGCGGACGTCCCCGCGCGGGAAAAGGCGTTGTTCGCGCCGCTTTTCGTGCGCGCCTGGGCGGACGGCTGGCAAAAGGAAGACCTGGAGCCGTTCCTCGTCTCGTTCGGCTCGATGGCGTTGCAGCCGTACCTGCCGACGCTCGATGCCGGCTCGCGCAGCCAGATCCAGGCGGTGCTGGCGCGCTCGGCGGCCGGCGAGAAGGGCGCGGATTCCGGTCCGCCGCCGCTGTCCATCTACGCGTTCGGAAAATTCCGCGTGTTCTGCGGCGGCCGCGAGGTGGGCGATGAGAACTGGAAGACGCGCAAATCCAAGTACCTGTTCGCGTATCTTGCCTGCCAGGGCGATCGGGACGCGCCGGACGAAAAACTCATGGAATTGTTCTGGCCCGATCACGATCCCGACAAGGCGCGCCAGAATTTGTATTCCGCGCTGTCGCACATCCGCAAGGCGCTGGAAGGCTTCTTGCCGCAGGAGTACGACAAGGTCGTCGTCTCCCACAAGGGCTTTTACCGGATCAACGCCAACGTGCCGCACACGGCGGACGTCCGCGAGTTCGACCGCTACTACGACTCGGGGGCGCAGGCGGCCCGGGCCGGCAACATGGACGAGGCGGTGGGCGCCCTCCAGCGCGCGGAGAGCCTCTACCAGGGCGAGTTTCTTGAGGGCTACTACAGCGACTGGGCGCTCAACTACCGCGACGACTTCGAGCGCAAGTACCAGGACCTGCTCAACCGCCTGATGCGCCACTTCGCGCAGAAAGAGCGCATGAACGTGGTGCTGGAATATTGCCAGAAATTGCTCACGCTCGATCCGTGCGATCAGGACGCCCACCTGCACTTGATGAAGTCGTACGTGGCGCTGGGCAAGCCGGAGCAGGCCGTGCGCCAGTACCAGCAGTGCTGCCAGGTGCTGAAAAACGAGCTGAACCTGACGCCGTCGACGGAGATCTCGTCGTACTACCTGGTGATCAAGGGCTGAAACGTGCTTTACCCCAACCCAGGAATCGTCTCGTCGCGGACCGACTGAAGGATCCGTTTTGCGTCCTTCTCGGAAATCCCCATGGCTTCGCGGAAGGCGTGAAGCTGGTCGTCGTGCTCGTCGTGGGCCTTTCCGTCGAACCAGCAGACGCTGACCTGCATGCGGTAGATGCGGCGGCGCATTTTCTCGTCTGTTGGAA
>VGFD01000234.1 GCA_016868975.1 Armatimonadota bacterium
CGCCGGTGGCGGTTAAGCCACCTCCTGGCTAAACCTGACCGAATGAAGCCACACGGTGGCTAAATCGGGCGGGTGAAGCCCGCGCCGGTGGCGGTTAAGCCACCCCCTGGCTAAACCTGACCGAATGAAGCCACACGGTGGCTAAATCGGGCGGGTGAAGCCCGCGCCGGTGGCGGTTAAGCCACCTCCTGGCTAAACCTGACCGAATGAAGCCACACGGTGGCTAAATCGGGCGGGTGAAGCCCGCGCCGGTGGCGGTTAAGCCACCTCCTGGGGCTTCATTCACCTGCCCCCTTGACTATTTACGTCAAGTGCTATACAATGAATTTATAAATCCGCGCCGCAACAGAAGCAGTTTACACACGTAGCTCAATTGGTAGAGCACCAGCTTGCACGCTGGGTGTAGCAGGTTCGATTCCTGCCGTAACACCACAAGACTGCCTCGACTCGCGCGGATTTTGCTTTTTATACCGGCAGTCCGGTAATTGTCGCCTCAAACACCAGCTGTCCGTTCACCGCGCCCTGGCTGTCGAAAATAAAACGACGGCTGCGCGCTTCCACCACCTTGCACATCAAGATGAGCCGGTCGCCGGGTTTTACCTGTCCACGGAATTTCGTCTTGTCGAGCCCGCCGAAGCCGATGAAGCGGCCCGGTTCGTCGCCCGAGTACATTTTGTAAACGAAAGTGCAGAGCTGGGCGGCCGCCTCAATCATCAGAACGCCCGGAAAAATCGGCCGCCCCGGGATATGGCCACGGCACCAGAATTCGTCGCCGCGGATGTCCCGCCAGCCGACGCCACGGCCTTCCTCCCGCCACAACTTGAAGACGCCGTGGATCTGCTCCATCTCATGGCGCTGCGGAATGTACTTCTGGACTTCCTCAATAGGGTACTCCACCGTGTTGAAGTCAATTTCATCCAGTTTCACAAAAAGGGGAGATGCCACGTGGAAGTCCTCCAGCGAAAGGTCGAAGGGGGTTCGATGGAAGTCTCGCCCGCCCTGCCGAAAGGGTTGACAGGCAACTTCGAGCGAAAGGTCGGTCTCATGATCGAGCACACAGCCTGCGCAACCGAGCCTGGCGACGGCGGCACCACCTTGATCTCACCGCAGAGCGGCGGGGTCGAGAACATGCGGGACCTGCACTACCGCTTCCTCGACCTGGCGCGCGTCTTACCGCTTTCGGTGGAGGTCGGCAAGGGCCTCGCCGAGTTAATCCGCCCGGGCCACGCCGACGGGCTCCTGGAGAAAGTCACCGCGCTGCGCCGCCAGATGGCCTTCGAGTTGGGGCTGGTCGTGCCCGGCATCCGCTTTCGCGAATCGTCATCCCTGCAGCCGCACGGCTACGCCTTCCAGGTGAACGGCGTGGAAGCCGCCATCGGGCAGGTTGAGCCCAACGCGGTGCTGGCGATTCCGGCGGGCGAGCGCCGCCTGGACATCCCCGGGCGCGAAACCCGCGACCCCATCTACGGAGCTCCCGCCCAGTGGATTTCCCCGACCCAGCGCAACGTCGCCGTCGAGCTGGGGGCAGGGGTGTACGACGTGACCAGCGTGCTGGTCATCCACCTCTCCGAGGTCGTGCGCAGCTACTCGGCCGACCTGCTGGGGCGCCAGGAGACGCGCTGGCTGCTCGACTTCGTGGCCGCCGACCACCCGGATCTGGTGGCCTCGCTGTCCGACCTCTCGCTGGGGGAAATTCGCGGCGTGCTCCAGGCACTGCTGCGCGAGCGCGTCCCGCTGTGCGACATCGTGACCATCTTTGAAGCGCTGGCCGACGTCGCGCCCCACTCGCGAACCCAGCTCCACCTCGTCGAGGCTGCGCGGATGGCGCTGGCGCGCCGCATCTGCCGAGATCACATGGCCTCCGACGGCGCCCTGCACGCCATCACCCTGGCCGTGCCCCTTGAAGCCACCTTGCTCGAGGCCGTGGGACGCATCACCACTGGAAACCCGCAGGCCAGTCTGCTCGACGCCCAGGTGGCGGAGCACCTGCTGCACGCGGTGGGCGACGCGCTCGACGCATCCCGCGAGGACGGGCGCCACGCGGTGCTGGTGGTACACCCGGGAATCCGACTCTATCTCCGTCGCCTGCTCGAGCCGGCCTTCTCCACGGTGGCCGTGCTCTCGTGGGCGGAAGTCATGAACGGCCGTCCGCCGCGGCCGCGCGTCCAGATCATGCGCACCCTGCAACCAGCCGCCCAATAACAAATGAGGCCCGCGTCACTGCAACGCGGGCCTCACTGTCAAAGGCCAGACCTTTTGAGGTCGGGAAGAGCGGCCGAAGGCCATTCTCTGCTCAAAAGTGCCCCCTCGAAGTGCGGCTTTACAGGCAGTTCGGCGGGGTCTCCCCGCCGCACTATTGACTTTCGGCCGCGCTTCTAGCTAGCCCTTGCCGAGGATGTTGTTCTTGAAGATGTCCCCGGGGCCCGGCTTCGGACCGATCCAGGTGGACAGGATGGCGTCAGCGGTTTCCTTGCCAGGGAGCTGGCCCTTCACGTTGCCAGCCACCCAAACGCGGGTGCCCTGTCCAGGGACGTACTGCAACACGATCTCGTCCTTCGACTTCACATCGGCCATCATTTCGCACAGGGTCGCGAAGTTCTTCTTCACGTCCGCAGACGCGTTGGGGGTGTTGGCGGCGAGCCCGTCCATCCAGGCCTGAGTCATCTTCGCCTTGTCGACGCCGCGGAGAAAGCTCATGACCATCTTGCGGGGCGCGTCAACGGCGAGAATCTTCTCGGCCGAAGTGTTCTTGCTGGTCACGTAGAGTCCGGCGACGTAGACACTGAACCCCATCTTCGATCTCAGCGCCATGCCGTTCAACTGAAGGGTCTTGCCGTCGACGTTGACCGTGTCCGCCATGGTCACCTCGGCAAAGGTGCGCGCCCAGGCCGACTGGGTGAGTAACAGGGTCAATGCCATCAATGCGATCAAACTGCGTTTCATTGGCTTCACTCCTAAAACCTCGGAATTTGGTCACGCCTGATTCGCGAGCCTTTGGGAAACTCCTCGTCGCCGTTGGCGTTGATTTTCCTTCCGCGTCCGCGCCGTTACACCGGACCTGAATCCAGGCCAGGAGCCACTTCTTGGGTTTCCGGCGCGCAAGCAGGACAAGCATTTCAGGCCGCCAATCCTGGCCCCATATTCCGAAGGGGGACTGCACCCATGTCCAACGTTCGCCGTATTTTCTTCGTAGTCGCGCTGGCCCTCAGCCTTTTCGGCAGCTTCGCCGTCGGTCGCGCCACCGCCGACCAGCCCCACATGCAGAACGCCCTCGCCGCCCTCCAGACCGCCCAGACCGAGCTGCAGCTCGCCAAGCCCAACAAGGGCGACCACCGCGACCGCGCCATGGAGCTTGTCGGTCAGGCCATCAACCAGGTCCAGCTGGGCATCAACTACGCCCGTTAACCTGCGGCGGCCTTGCCCGCCGGGAGCTGGCAAGGTTGCCCGCCGGCAACAGGCAACCCGCAGCGCACGCGGCATTGCCCGCCGGAAGCGGCTACAGGTCCAGCCCGGTGGTGGGTAGCCGTGGGGGGGCGCAGCCCGACATGCCCCAGGCGCGGGTACCTAACCCGGCCGGTCGTGGGTACATGCCTGGGACGCGGCCTCAGGGGCTGGAGCGCGTTCACGTCCACGGCGGCGGACGCCAGAAGCCTGGACATCACGCCGGACACCGTGATCTCCTGCAGCGACCCGTTGGCCTGGATGGCGAAGGCCGACACTCGGCCGCTGTTGCCCACATACAGGAATTCACCGTCGGGGTCGATGCCAAAGGGAGACTCCGTACCGGCAAGGTAAGTGCGGAGAACCGACGAACATGAATACGGTGGTCGTCAACCGTGGCTGGCAGCCGCCTTTGATTGCCAGGAAAACATGACTGTGGGCGATGGAGTGCTGTATGCCTCAGAATACCTACACCGCGATCCTGGAGCGTGACGGGGACCTCTATGTGGCCTTGTGTCCCGAGTTGGATATTGCCAGCCAGGGCGATACGATCGAGCATGCCACGGCCAATCTCAAGGAAGCTGTAGAGTTGCTTCTTGAGTGCGCCGACCCGTCGGAGATCGAGAGCAGATTGCATCGCGACCTCTTCATAACAAGATTCGAAGCCTCTTATGGGTAAGCTCCGGCGCCTGTCAGGGCGTGAGGTATGCACGATACTGGAAGGGCACGGGTTTCGCGAAGTGCGTACCAGGGGCAGCCACATTGTGATGCAGAAGCAGACTGACGCAGGGTCAGTAACGGTGCCTGTCCCAGACCATGGCGAGCTCAAGCTGGGTACCCTTATGTCAATCATCCGCCAATCCCAGCTGACACGCTCCACATTCGAGTGACAGGTTGATACAATGCCCGCCGGGAGCGGGCTGAACACGAACGAATACCTCCAACCCAAGGGCCGCTACAGCTTCTGCACCGTCTCGCGGAGCGTCTCCAGCCGACCCTGCAGGTCGTCTTGCAGCGACGAATCCACCCCGCGGCGGTCGCGCAGCATGCGGTTGTACTGCACCAGCTCGGGATACAGCTCGGAGAGCTGCATGGAGAACGGCCCCTTCGACTTCCAGCGGGCCAGCGCGTCAATCTGTCCCGCGTATCCGTCCGTGAGCAGCAGCGTCTCCCAGGCTTCCAGAGGAACGCCGTCGCTGTGGCGGACCGCTTCGAGCCTCAGCCCGAGCGTCACGAACAGCAGGTTGCGGATGCGCCGCCGCTCGCCCAGCTTGCGCACGTACCCGCGCAGGTAATCGAGGAGCAGCACGCTGGCCACCGCAATCCCCGCCCCCAGGACGACCGCGAAGGTGAAGCCGCCGCCCCCACCGCCGCCGCTCATGCCCGGGTCGGTCACCACGATGGCCGGAGTTTGCGCGATGTCCGCGAAAAACACCGAGCCGCGCGGGGTCACCACGCGCGTGCGCAGGCGCAGGCTCACCCTGTATTCACCGGTCCGGGCCGCCTGGACCTGAAAGGTTTCCAGCCATGACGAGCGCGGCGTCAGGTTGCTGATCAGCTTCAGATCGCGCTCGGCTTTCTCAATGCCGTCAAGCCCCGTGCCGCTCAAGCGCTTTTCGAGGATCTTCACCGAGGCGCCGGTGTCGTTGGTGATGGCGACGTGGACGGTGATGGGATCGCCCACCGAGACGCGCGCCTGATCGCAGCTCAAGCGGATGCTCAAGGGAGACGCCTGGGCCGGCGCCAGCAGCATCAAAAGGATCACGGCCCCCAGCGTGGTGCGGATGATAAACCTCCGCCTGCTAGTTTTCCAGCACCTCGATCTTGGTGACGACCTTCATGCCGTCGTTGCGGTTCTTGTACTCGACGCGGATGCGGCGGCCCGGCGTGCACGCGGGCGGCACCACGTACCCCGTGTTGATGACGAAGACGTGCTGCTGCTTGTTGTTGTCGAGGACCGACACGAAGCCCGGATTCACCGCCGAGCAGATGCCGTCCACCCGCTTCGCGAACAGCCCGAACAGGTCGAACGCGGCGGCCGGCGCGGACGCGACCAGCACCATCAAGAGCAGGGCAAGCGGCAGCAATCTTGTTCGCACGGTGGTCAACTCCTCGGGCGCAATGTCGCGCCAGTCCGGGTTTGTCACCGGGCGTGAAAATTCCTCCGACCGCGTCGGGCCAGCGCCATTCCCAGGCCCGATCCAATGGTCCCCAGGTAGACGTAGCCCATGAAGACGCGCCACACGTCGGCCCGCCACCATCCCCACACCGTCACGCCGGGCTCGGGCATCAGGCCCGGCACCCGCACCACCGCCACCAGCCAGGAGGCCAGCAGCGCGCAGGCCAGCACCATCCCCGCCGCCTGGAGGAGCGTGTACCACGCGAAAAAGCCCAGGCTGGCCGGCTCGCCGCGCAGGCGGACCGCGGTGAAGCCCCCCAGCGCGCAGGCCAGCAGGGGGACCAGCACGCCGGCCTGCAGCCAGGGCGGAAACACGAGGCCGTCCGCGGTCGGCAAAAGCGCGCCGTAGATGGTCGTCTCGCTGACCACCTGGACGCCCATCGCCTCGGCATCCGCGGCCGTCGCGGGCGGGATCACCAGGACCTGACCCCGCACCGAGCCCATCCCCAGCACGGCCGGGGCCATGCCCCCCAGGCCGCTGGCCGCCGCAACGAGCAGCGCGGCGCCTTCCACGCGCTCGGGGATGGTGCCGGTGGCAAGCCGCAGGCGCTGGGCAAAGAGGTCGAACTTGCGCACGCCGTCCGCGGTCGAGGCCACGAACGCCGAGCCGGCCAGCAGCGCGACGGCGACGCAGAGCGCGACGCCCATCGCGACGGGCCACCAGCCGGTTCGGAAGGTGTCCCAGCGGGTGGCGACGCCGCTGCTCCAGGCGGCGTAGCGGGCCAGCGCGCCGACCGCGCCGGCCGGGAAGGCCCACAGCAGGACGGCGGCGGCCGCGTGCAGGGGATACACGGAGAGCTGCAGGTCGAAGCGGTCCACGGCGAGATGCGGCACGGTGACGAAATACGCGAGGATTGCGCTGACCGCCGCGGCCGGCACGGCCAACAGCGGGCCCACCGCGACGCTCTCCAGCGCGCTGGCGGCGCGCAGCGTGCGGGCGGCGAGCCAGCCGGCCGGGATGAACATCAGCACGGCTGCAAGCGCAAGGAGCGGCTGCATGACGCGCATGCTCGCGCTGCCGGTGAGGTCGACGCCGGACTCCGCGCCGCTGGCGGAGATCTGCAAAGGGGCGCCCAGGGCGGCCCACCACGCGAGGCCGGAGGTAAACGCGGCGGTGATGGCAAGGGAAACGACCGTGGCGGCGAGCGCGATCCCCAGCGCGGCCGGCAGCCACGAAGCGGGCCGCAGCACGTGCCAGGTGGCCGGGCCGGCGCGCGCGCAAAGCTCGCACAGCCCCTCCGCGGGAACGCCGCAGCGGGCGCAGACCGACACTATCCCCCCGGGTTCAGGGCGCTCCCGCAGGACGAGCAGAACTGGTCGCCCGGCGTCCCGCCCTCGCCGCACTTCTCACAGGTCAGCGTCTCGCCGCTGGCCAATCCGTGCGCGCGCAGCACGTCCACCACGGAGCGGCCGCACTCCGGGCAGAACTTGATGCCCGCCACCAGCGGCATGCGGCACTGGCAGGAGGCCGCGACCGCGCGGGCCTTGGATTGGGCGGCGAGCTGGATGAGGGTATTGGTGTCCCTGCCGCACACCGTGCAGCGGACGTCCTCGGGGAAGAGCGGCGCGCCGCACGCGCATACGGTGAGAAACGGCGCGCTCGGGCGTGCCAGGGCGCTGATGCGGGCGGCCTGATCGGCGGACTGCAGGCGGGCCTCCAGTTCAGCGGTCTGGCGATCGATGGCGCGGATGGCCTCGACGCGCAATTTGAGTGGCCCGCGCTCGAGCGGTAAATCGCTCGCAGCAGGCTGTCGGACCTGGGGAGGCGTCGGCTGTGCCGACCCCTGCTCGAACAGGCGCAGCGTCTCGGTGCCCAGGGCGCGCACCTGCTCGTCGCGCTGGCGCTGCAAGTAGCGCAGCGTCGAGCGTAGCCGCAGCACGTCCACGGCGTCCACCGAGCGCAGGCTCACGACGCGCATGCGGGCGGGGGCTGCCTTCACTTTGTCCACGAATGCGTCCATGCCCCTCGACTTCTCACGCGACGCGCGCCGCACCTCTATTGCAGGGGGCTTCGGCGACTGCACGAAGATCGCGGACTCCAGGAGAGCGGCCGAAAAGGCCAATCTCCCATCAAAAGTACGCGCGGCTTTACAGGTTGAGCGGCGGTTTTTCCGCCGCACACCTGAACCTTAGGGCCGCGCTTCCAATGGGGATCATCGCATGAACCTTGAGGGCCTCAAACCGTTCGACATCCGTCCCGCGCTGCTGGACATGCACGAGGAGATGGTGCGCGTGCGCCGCGACCTCCACCGCCACCCCGAGCTGGGGTTCCAGGAAAACCGCACCGCGCAGATGGTGGCCGACACGCTGCGCGGCCTGGGCGGCGTGGAGGTTACCGACGGCGTCGCAAAAACCGGCGTGGTGGGCTTGATCCGCGGCAAGGGGCCGGGGCCCACCATCCTGGTGCGCGCGGACATGGACGGGCTGCCGCTCCAGGAAGAGAACCAGCGCGAGTACGCATCCCAGACGCCCACCGTCATGCACGCCTGCGGCCACGACGGACACGTTTCATCGGCGCTCGCGGTGGCCCGCTACTTTGCCTCGCGGAGCGATAGTTTCGCCGGCAACGTGAAGGTGGTGTTTCAACCGGCTGAGGAAGGGCCGGGCGGCGCGAAGCCG
>VGFD01000235.1 GCA_016868975.1 Armatimonadota bacterium
GGGTAGGACCGCTTGCGGAGGTGGACGAAGGCCGCAGGCATGCACGAGGGGAGCGGTCTGGGACGGGTGTCTGACGACACGCTGTACGCGGTTCTGCCCCAGCGGGCGGCGGCCGATCTGGTCGTGGTCGCCGACGTCGTGGTGACCATGGACGCCGCCGGGACCGTGCTCACGCCCGGCGCGGTCGCCGTCAAGAACGGCGCCATCGTGGCCCTGGGCGCGCCCGGCGAGGTGCGCGCGCGGTACGACGCCAGCCGACTCATCGAGCACGCCAATCGCCTGCTCATGCCCGGCGTCGTCAACGGACACACCCACCTCGCGATGGTGCTCTTCCGCGTCATCGCCGACGACCTCAATCTCATGGACTCGCTGGAGCACTACATCGGGCCCACCGAAAACGCTTTCATCACCACCGACGCCGTGCGCTGGGGAACGCGCCTGGCCATCGCCGAGTTGATCCGCACCGGGGTCACCTGCTTCAATGACATGTACATGCACGAGGACGTTGTTGCCGAAGTCGCCGCCCAGGCGGGCATGCGCGGCGTCGTGTGCGTGCCTTTTCTCGACGCGGACCAGGACTCAGGCCGCAAGTTCGCCCTGGCCGAATCGCTCGTCGAAAAATATCGGAACCATCCCCTGATCCGCGTCGGTGTCTCCCCGCATGCGCCGTACACCGTGTCGCCGCCGCTTTTTCAGAAAATCCACGAATTTGCTGTAAAACACGATTTACCGGTGCACACGCACCTTGCGGAAACCCGGACCGAAGAGCAGGATATCCAGAGCCGTTACGGCGCGACGCCGGTGCGCCATCTTGAAAACCTGGGATTCCTTGACGAGCGTTTGATCGCCGCCCATTGCGTGTGGCCCGACGACGAGGAAATTCACCTGCTGGCGAGACGCGGCGTGGGCGTGGTACACAATCCACGCAGCAATCTCAAGCTCGCCTCCGGGGTGGCGCCGATTCCGCAGATGCTCGAGGCCGGCGTCACCGTCGGCCTGGGCACCGACGGCGCGGCCAGCAGCAACCAGCTCGACATGTTCGCCGAACTGGACGCGGCGGCGCTCATCCACAAAGCCGTAACGCTCAATCCCAGGGTCGTGCCGGCCGCGCAGGGCGTCGCCATGGCCACTCGCGAGGGCGCGAAAGCGATTGAAATGCCGCACGTCGGATCGCTGGAAATCGGAAAACGCGCCGACATGGTCGTTCTCAACCTGGAGTCGGATCACAGGATCACATGGTGGGGCTGTACAGCCCGCTGTCCCACCTCGCATACGCGGCGCGCAGCGGGGACGTGCGCACGGTCTTGATCGAGGGCCGCGTCGTGCTCGACGAGGGGCGCCTGAAAACCATTGACGATCGAGAAACGCGTCGCGAGGTGAAGGCCATCGCCGCGCGCATCCGCCGCTGAAACCCGGCTGATCGATGGGGCCAAATCGATCCTCCAGGCGTCGCGAGGTGAAGGCCATCGCCGCGCGCATCCGCCGCTGAAACCCGGCTGATCGATGGGCCACATCGATCCTCCAGGAGAGCGGCCGAAAAGGCCGACGGACTCCAAGCGCGGCTTTACAGGTGAGCCCCGCCGCACTACTGATTCTAGACGGAGTTGCGCCGCCGGTTATTTTCGGCTGCGGTACCAGATGTACGCGCCGACCCCGACCGCCAGCACCACGCCGCCCGCGATGGGGTTGTTGTAGAGGAAGCTGCCGATGGGCTCCAGCACGTGGTCCCAGAGGGGCTCCAGGGTGTGCTTGGCGACTTCGCGGCCGACCCTGCTGATGGCATCGATGCCCAGCGCTTCTCCGGTGAGCAGCAGGCTGCCGGTGGCGGAGGCCGCCGCGCCCGCGCTCGAGGCCGCGCCGGTCAGAATATCCCCATTGCGGAATTGCCGGACGGCGTTGCGGCCCAGCACGTAAGTGGCCGCGCCCAGGCCGATGCCGCCGACCAGGCCCGCGCCGCGTCCGGCCACCTCCGCGGCCTTCGAAAAGCCAAACGTGTAGGCGGTGAGGCCGGCCCCGGCGGCCACCATCGCGCCGCCCGCGGTGGCGCCCGCGGTGTTGGTGAGGGTGAGTCCCTTCGACTGCATGTCCTTCAAGCTGACCTTGGCCAGCGCGCCGCCGACGCCGGCCATCGCGACCGAGCCCACGGTGGCCGCGTGGTGGGTCAGCAAGCCCTGCAGCGCGTCCACCTTCAGGCCGTGGCCGATGAGCTCGAGGCCGCCCAGGCCGGCGGTGACCGCGCCCATCCCCTCGACGACGGTGAGCACGTCGTTGCCGCCCTTGCGGACGTTGCGCAGCGCCTCGTCGACCAGCACGCCCGCGCCGCCGACCAGCAGCGCGCCGCCGGCCACCGAGCCAAGGCCGCCCGAGGCAAGCACCTCAACGGTCCTGGTGAGCGCCTGGTTCATGCCGGGGATGTTGTACTGGCGGCCGATCAGCTCCAGGCCGCCGAGCACGCCGGCCGCACTGGCGCCGCCCGCGGTGACCGCAAGGGCGGCGTTGCCGGCGCGGTGGTCGCTGTTGGCGATGGCCGCCTTCGCGCGCGACGCGGCGAACTTGCCGGCCGCGGCCGCGCCGCCCAGCACGCCCACGCCGAGGACCGCGAGTCCGTGGTCGCCGATTTTCTCAACGGTGCCGCTGAGCGCTCGGTCGAGCACGGGGATGTCGTAGGCCATCCCCACCACCTGGGTGCCGCCCAGGGCGCCGAGCGTGCCCAGCGAGATCTTCGCGGTGGCGCGCAGGTTGTGCTTGCCGATGTCATTGACAATGGCATCGTGCACCGCGGCGGCGCCCAGCACGGCCGCGCCGGCGCCAATCGCGGGCACCACGCCGTACTCGACCACGCTCTCCAGGCCCGGGAAGCGGTTCACCGCGCCGGCCAGCACGATGGCCCCACCGGTGGCGGCCACGCCGGTCAGCACCTTGTTCTCGCGGACGAACTTGCCGGCCTTCGAGTTCTTGATGCGCTGGTACGGGGTGTCCTTAGGGACGTCCGGTGCGGGTGCGGGCGCGGGCGGCGCCTGGACGGGCGTCGGCGGGGCGGTGGAGACAAGCGTGACGAGCATGGGCAGAAACCTCCTGAAATTCAAGCAGGAGTGTATCACCTGAAGCCGCGCGCGTTTGTTGCCCGGTTGTAAATAAAAAGTCAGTTATTGAGGAAGCTCTCCACCACCGAGAAGCCGTTCTGGGTGAGCAACGCCTTCGCGTCGGCCGTGGCCGTCCCCGTGATCACGATGGTCTTCGTGCCCGTGCCGCCCGCCTGCTTGAGCGTCTGCAGCGCGCCCTGCGACTGCGTGGGCACGAAGAGATACTCCAGGGGCGCGAACACGTACATGTTGCCGGCCGAGTTGAAGCACATCGGGATGCGCTCGATGCGGCGGACATTCGCCAGTGGAGCGGCCGAGTTGCTCTTCACGATCATCCCCGACTGCACCATCGCAAACAGCGCCTCGGTCTCGGTGGAGTCTTGCAGCGTGGAGCCGAGATAGTTTTCCAGCCCGTCCACAGCCTTCATTTTCTTGAGATTGGCGCAGATCACCGTCAGATGGCGCGGCGAGAAGAACGGGTTGGTGAGAAACGCGCTGCGGGTCGCGTCGTCCACGCCCAGCGAGCGCAGAGTGCCGTCGTTCATGCTGTTAAGCTGCCCGGGCGTCTTGTCGCGCAGGGCCGCCAGCACGTCCGCATCCTGGGTGCCGGGGATGTCGTAGGCGCGCACTTCCGCGGGGGCGGTCATGGATCCGGTCTTCGTGCCGGTCGCCTGCGCCTGCACGATGGAGGCCAGGAACTGCTGAATCTGGGGGTTGGTGGTGTACACGTCCAGCCCCCACTGCGATGCGAGCTGGCGGCGCGTGTTGGCCTGTCCCTCGCAATCGAGGCTGGTCTGGATGGACGCGCACACAACCTCGGACATGATCGCCTGGGGGCCGTAGTTGCCCACCGGAATGAACTTCGAAGCCCAGCCGGTCTGCGACGGCGTGGCGATCTGGAAGTTGTAGTTCACCGCCTGCGATACGGCCAGCAACTGGACGGGGTTGGTGGTCTGCAAGGCGGTCGCGTAGCTCCCCAGGTTCGACGTCTGGGCCGCCGCGGCCAGGACCCCGATCTCGTGAACCCGCTGCTGCAGCATCGGGATCGAGGTCACCTCGTAGGTTCCGTATTGCGAGCGCACGGTGAAGACGTACAGCCAGTCGAACACGCGCACCGTGGGATCCACCGTGTGGGCGCCGCTCTTGAGCAGCGCGGGTGGCAGCACGTCCGACGCCTGGACGGTGTGCTGCGCGATCGCGCAGCGCGGCGCGGCCACCAGGAAAAGCATCAGGAGCAGGGAGACGACTCTACGCATCGGGCAGAACCCTATCGTGGAAATTTTGGCCCGTCCACCCCCCTGGGTGGACACCTTCACCCCCTGGGTGGACACCTTGGGTGGGTTCCCTGTTTAAATCGCAAGTCCCCCGTCTACGCTCAAGACGTGTCCGGTGACGTAGCGCGCGTCGTCCGAGGCGAGGAATGCGAAGGCCGCCGCAATGTCCTCGGGCTCGCCGAGGCGCTTGAGCGGGGTCTTTTCCCGGAGCCCGGCGAGGATCTTCTCCGGCACCGTGCGGGTCATCTCGGTGTTGATGTAGCCGGGCGCCACCGCGTTCACGCGGACGCCTTTGCCGCCCAGCTCTTTGGCCCAGGTCTGGGTCATGGCAATGACGCCCGCCTTGCTGGCGGCGTAGTTGGACTGTCCGACGTTGCCGTACAGGCCGACCACCGACGAGGTGCTCAGGATGACGCCGCCGCCGCGCTCGCGCATGCGGCTGGCGGCCTCGCGGCCACAGACGAACACGCCCTTCAGGTTGACCTCCAGGACCGCGTCCCACTGCTCGTCCGTCATCTTGTGGAGCATCGCGTCGCGGGTAATGCCCGCGTTGCACACCATGATGTCGAGCGGGCCGAGGCCGGCTTCGACGGCGTCCATGGCTTCCTTGACCGCGACGGACGAGGTGACGTTCACCACACGAACGACGACGCGGGCGTCGAGCGCCTCGGCCGCCTTCTCCAGCGCCTCCTGGTTGACGTCCCAGAGCGCCACGCGGGCGCCTTCCTGCAAAAATCTACGGGCGATGGCAAATCCAATGCCGCGCGCGCCGCCGGTGACGATGGCTGTCTTGTTGTCGAGACGCATGCGAAAGAGTCTCCAGATTGAATGCTATTTATGGCGACATTCAACGCCTGGCCTGTTGCACATGCGTTGCTCTTACACGACGTCGCGGTGTACAGTGTCCGGGGAAAATGCCGGGAGGCACACGGCAATATACTCGGCGCCCTCCTCCAGCGGCGTGCTGTAGCGAATGCGCTCGCCGGCGCGGGCCAGCACGCCCTGGCCGGCCCCAACGTCCAGGGCGCCGCCGTCGTGCTCGACGCGCAGCATGCCGCGCAGCACGACGGTGAATTCGTCGAACATGGGACGCTGAGCGGGCTCGACCCAGCCGCCGGGTGATCGCATGTGGGCGATGCTGAGGCGCTCCTCGACGGTGTTGACGCGACCCACGTACTCGTCGATGAGCTTGGGCTTGTTGCCGGCGGCAACGATGCGGGTTGGGGCGGGAATCAACTCGGGCATGCGCTCGGCTTCGGCGACGGCGCGATACGGTCCTCCGGTCCTCTGATCGAGAGGGCGTCGCTCGGCGCCTGGAGGGAGCGGGCGGCCTCGTCCAGAACCATCTTGCTGTAATGGACAAGCCATGGCTGGGTGACGAGGCGTCCCGGGCGTTCGCGGGTGCGGGCGCGACCCCGCGCGCCATCCGATATTCTCCGTCCGGGCTCTGGAAGCGGCTCGCCACGGCGGGACGATTCGAGTTTAACGGATCCGCGCCGCTGCGCCTGCGCCGTCCAGAGCCTTCGGAACACGCATGAATTTTCAGGAACAATTCGAGCGCGCCATGCGCGAAACCCGCATTCTCCGCCACCGCCGCTCCCGCTTGCAGACGGTGGGCACCACCGAATTGCCCTACGTGCTGCTCGGGGAATCGCTGGTCAACCTGGGGGACACCGTCGTGCGCCGCGGACTGGTGCGCGTCGAGCAGCCCAATCTTTTTCTGTTCAATCGTCCGGTGCAGCTGGAAGGCTTTGAGGACGAGGAAGACCCGGGGACGATGCTCGCGCTGGGCCGCGCGGCGTCCTTTCCGCCCGGAAAATATTTCAACATCGACACCCACATGGACATTTACGACGGCCCCATGGACGGCGCCATCACCTCCTGGCAGGACCGCCTGGACAACGCCGAGGACGTCCTCACCGGGCTGCTCACCGGCCCGGTGGACGCCTGGCCGATGTCACTGATGTTCTACACCATGACCATGATCGGGCAGAACGCGCCGGCCGACGTGAACGACCTCTTGTTCAAGCGGGCGCTGCCGCCGCACTGGTCGTAGTCGAGGTCACTTCGTAGCGCTCCGCGGGTTTCGGCGGACCTGCAGAGGACCGGCGCGGGGGCGCTTCGAATTCCAGCGAGGAGGTGATGCCTCGTGCTGGCACCGCGCGTCATCGAGTATCCGACGTCGGACGGAAGACCTTTGGGAGAGACGGACGTCCATCGCGAACAGATCATCGATCTGATTCACGCCCTGGAAATCTACTTCCGGGGACGCAGCGACGTGTACGTCAGCGGCAACATTCTCCTGTTTTACGAGGAGGGAAAGCGCCGCAAGCACCGCTCTCCTGACGTCCTGGTCACGCTGGGCATCCCGGCCGGCCAGCGTGACTATTACCTGCTCTGGGAAGAGGGCAAGGCGCCCGACTTCATCATCGAGGTAACCTCCAAGTCCACGCGCATGGAGGACTTCGGCATCAAGAAGGCGCTGTATGCAGCCATCGGGGTGCGCGAATACTACATTTTTGACCCGCTGAGGGAGTATCTCACTCCATCGCTGCGGGCCTATCGGCTGCAGGGGGAAGAATACGTTCCCATGACCGGCGCGCCGATGGTGAGCGCGGTGCTCGGAGTGGAGCTCCGCCTCGTGGACGATCGCCTGCGCATTTTCGATCCTGGGCGCGGCGAGTTGCTGCCCACCCGCGCTGAATCGCAAGCGCGGGCCGAGCAGGAGGCCGCGCGGGCCGATCGAGAGGCGGCACGCGCCAACGAGGCTCTGCTGGAAAATGAGCGACTCAAAGCCGAGCTGCAGCGCCTGCGGAGTATCGCGCGCGAGGATTGAGACGACCGGTCGGTCTCCCCCCGGGGTAACGCGACCGCGCGGGTGAAGCGCCCCGCTCACAACGCCAGGAATCGTATGGTGAAGCCGCAAGAAAAAGAACACCCGGGACTGGATGGCGTGGATCGTCGCCAAAGTACTCCATCCGGAAGTTGTCCACAAGGTTTCACAGCCGGCCTGGGCCGAACGTCGCGCCCTCATCCATTCCGACGGAGGACCCGTTCTCATGCTGCAGACCACCACCCCCAACGTTGAGCTCGCCCGCCTTCTAGACTCGGTCGAGCGGCCCGGTTGATTCTGCACGAGTGGATCCTTCGCAATCCGAGCGCCCCGCGTGGAGGTCGCGGGCGTTGGCGTCCTCGCCTTCCCCCTTCTCGACGTGCAGGCGGACCAGTTAAAAGCGGTGGCCGAGCCCGCGCCTTACGGATTGGGCGAGCAGACCCTCATCGACGTGAACGTGCGCCGCGCCTGGCAGATCGGGCCTGACCGGCTGCACGTCGGGGGTACCGCATGGTCGGCGGACCTCCACGAAATCACCGCCCGCGCGGCGAGCGGCCTCGGCGTGAGCGGGCGGGTGTCCGCGGACCTCTACAAGATGCTGGTGTATGACGAGGGATGCTTCTTCGCGGGCCATCGCGACACCGAGAAAGCGCCGGGGATGTTTGCGACGTTGGTCGTCGTGCTCCCCTCAACCTACACGGGCGGGGAATTGCTGGTGCGTCATCAGGGTCAAGAGGAGCGGCTCGACCTGCGCTGCACGGATCCATCGGAGGTCGCCTTCGCAGCATTCTACGCGGACTGCCTGCACGAGCTGCTGCCCATCGCCAGCGGGCACCGGCTCGCGCTCGTGTACAACCTGACGCGAAAGGGACGCGCGCCCATTCCCCCGGACAACCGCAAGGAGGTCGCGGCCCTGACGGAGCTGGTGGCCGCGTGGCACGGTCCCAACAAGATCGTCTACCTGCTCGAACACGGTTACACGCCCGCGGAGCTCTCGTTCGACAATCTCAAAGGCGTCGACGCGGCGCGCGGCCATGCGCTTCGAAC
>VGFD01000236.1 GCA_016868975.1 Armatimonadota bacterium
GCAGTCTTTTCACTTGCGCGATGAGGAAATGCCGGATCTGGACAGTGGGCCGGCCGAGTGGGAAAAGGCCATCGGAGTGCGCGCCGCGGACAATCCGCATTTCGTGCTCATGGTGGACCCGTTTTCGTTCAACGTGGAAAACATGGTGGCCGGCCTGGATTTCGCATTTCCTCGCGGCGCCAAGATCGGCGGGCTGGCCAGCGACGCGCGCGAGCGCGGCGGCAACGCGCTGTTCCTCGATCGGCGATCGTGGCGCAGCGGCCTGACCGGCGTGGCCTTGAGCGGCAACCTGGAAGTCGACGCGGTGGTAGCCCAGGGATGCCGCCCGGTCGGCAAGCCCATGCTGATCACCGCGGGCCGCCACAACTGCATTGAGGAACTGGACGGCCGCCGCCCGCTGGACGTGCTGCACGACCTCGTGGCCTCGCTCGACGAGCGTGATCGCGCGCTGGTGCGCACCTCGCTTTCCCTGGGAATGGTGACTGACCCGTTCCGCCTGGAGTACCAGGAGGGCGATTTCCTCATCCGCAACCTGCTCGGCATCGATCGCGAGCGCGGTTTCCTGGCCGTGGGGATGCTGGTCCGCAAGGGACAGACGGTGCAGTTCCACCTGCGCGACGCGGAAACCTCAGCCCAGGATCTGAGCCGTGCGCTGGAGCGAATTCCCAATCCGAGCAGCCCCCAGGCGGCGCTGCTGTTCTCGTGCCTGGGACGAGGCCAGCACCTGTACAAGGTGTCCAACCACGACAGCGACGCGTTCCTGCGCCACGTAGGACCGGTCCCGCTGGGCGGCTTCTTCTGCAACGGCGAGATCGGCCCGGTCGGCGGGACCACCTTCGTGCACGGCTACACCTCGTGCTTCGCGCTGTTCAGGCCGAAGGGGTAGCGCGTCGCGCCACGCCTTGCGGGTCCAACCAGGGTTGCCATCAGGCGCAAGCGTAACCGTACGCGGCGCCCAGGCCGGTGGCGATGACGGCGCCCGGCCAACCTGAGCACGCGCCCGCGAAGCCGGCGACGGCGCCCACCATCAGGGACAATGGCAGCAGGATCTCGCGCTCGCCCTGTTTCGTGGCGGCCGCGACCGCGATGCCCGTTCCGACGAGTCCAACGACCATGCCGCCCCACCCGAAGGCGGCGCCCATCATCGAGGGAGCCGCCATTACGCCGCCACAGATGCCGACTGACTCCACCTTGTCCATGATGGTGGGCCCGTCGCTCAGCGGCACCATCCCCCGCAGGGCGCCGCTCGCCGAAGCCACCCTGGCCGCGGGCAGGCTCAACCCAGAAATGCTCTGCATGATAAAAAAATGCCTCCTCACCTGTTCATGCGCGCACTGGAATGCGGCCGTCCGCGGTCACGATGGCGGAGGCATCCGGATTCCAGGGCTCAAGAATGCCGTGCGTGGCAAAGTGAACCACCTGCGCGCCGCCGGTTCCGTTGCGCACCGTCTCCACGGTAAAACCTCGCTCGGAGAACAGCCGCGCGCCGGAAAACGACTTCGTCACCGCGGCGCCTTCCTGCAGCGTGCCGGGTAGAGCGGGCAATCCCTCCTGCTCCACGTTGCCCAGCGCGTACACCACCGGCGCTCCGGCTCCTGATTTTTTCGCCCGGCAAAATTGCAGCACGCTGGCTGAAGGAAGCGTGACCACCGATATTTGTTCGTCGAACAGCACGGACCACGGCACGTAGTGGAGCCGATCGTAGGGCACGATCACCACGCGCTTGCAGTCGGCGAGGTCCGCCGCGACCGGCGTGACTACCGTCTGACGGAGCGCGTCGGCAGCCGCCCGCCATTTTTCGGAGCCGTCCGACTGAAGCAGGCGCCGCAGGTCCTCGACCTGCTTGCGGATGGTGGCCACATCCGCCGTCAATTGCACCACGCGCGGCGCGGCCCCGCCTTTCAGCACCGCCACCGCCGCGCCCGAGTCGCCGACAAGATATTCCAGCAGCACCGTATCGGCGTCCAGCAGCGCGGACAATTGTGCCACCTAAAGAGGCTCGGCGCCACGCAGGTCGGCAAGCTCCGGTGACTCCTTGAGGATCTCCTCGAAGGTGCGCGCGGCAGCGTCTTGAAGCGCCCGCGGGTCGGCGGCGCGTCCGCGGTTGACCTCCACGGCAAGCGCCACGGCACGATCCTGCTCGGACGCGACGCGCTTTGCCAGTCCCGCTGACATTCCCTTGCGAATATTGACGGTGGCCAGCAAATCCAGCAGCGTGCGGGCGCGCACCCGCTCCATCACCAGAAATGCATCCTCCGCACGGCCCAGCAGGAGAAGCGCGCGCAGCAGGTGCTCGTATACGTGGTGGCGGGTGCGGAAGAATTTACGCTTCAATTCCGCGGTCTGAATTCCACCGCGCTCTTTTTCGATCAAGCGCACGGCCGCGCCGTACATTTCGACTGCCTGGGGCAGGCGTCCCAGTTTTTCTTCGAGCTGCCCCTGCAGATCCAGCAGGCGCCAGGCGGCCGTCGGATCGGTCGCCGATTTTACCGCCTGCGCCGCGGAAATCTGGATGCCCACCGCTTTGGGGTCCAGCTCCAACGATACGCTCGCCAGGATGAGTCGGCATTCAAGCTCCAGCGGCGCGCGATAGAGATCGCCAACCTTTGGCATCAGCGCGAGCGCGGCGACCGCTTCCTTTTGCGCACCCGTCCAATCTTTGCGGTCACGCAGAAGGGCCGCTCGCTGCAACAACACGACCGCCTGGTGCGCAGGCTCGAAGGGGCGCCCCTGGTCCACCAGCGCCTGCGCATGTTGCAGGCTGTCGAGCGCCATTTGCCAGTCGGCCGGACGGCGGGTGTCGAGCGCGATGGTTTGCTGCGCAACGGCCAGCGCGATGCAGGCAAGGTACGCGCTGACCGCGTCGTCGGCCTGGTAGATCTCGAGCTGGGCGTCCACCAGAGGTGGGGCAGTGAGCAGTGCCGTCAGCGCGGCCCGCAGGGTGGCGCGATCCGCGGCCAGCGCGTCGTTGAGCGCGCGGTAGCCATCCCCTTCCAAAAGCGCCACGACTTCCTCCGCGCATCCCAGGAGCAACAACACCTCCGCCAGCCGAGCGCAAGCCCGACGCGCTTCCATCCCCGACTCGTAGGCCTGCCGCGCGCGGGTGGCCGAGGCACGGTTGACGGTTCCAGTGAATGGCTTGTAGGCAGCGGTGAAGGCACCTGCGGCGCGCAGGGCGGCGCGCGCCTCGCGCAGCGCTTCTTCGTACCGCAGCAGTCCACGATAGGCGTCGGCCAGCGCCACGTGCGCGCGGGCGGCCAGCAGGGAGTCTCGCGCTTGTTTGAGCACGTCCGTGCCCAGCGCCACGGCCTCTTCGAAACGCCCAAGATGGACCAGGCAGGTTTGCGCGCCCGCCGCAGCGGCCAACGCGGCGTCACCGGTCGCTTGCTTGCGCGCCGAATCGAACGCGGCGAGCGCCTCCGAATACCGACCGCGGATCAGCGCCTGCCACCCTTTCGCGTGGTCAAGAGCGGCCTGCGACTCGGTGAGCAGCGCTTCCGCATCCGGCGCGGCCGGCATCGCCGCCACGGGGACGTTCGCGGCGCCAACGGGCGCCTGTCCGCCGACCCGCCAGCCGTCCAGAAATTGTCCCAGCGCGGGGCGGAATTTTTCGAGCAGTGGCTCCGTGCTCGCGATCATCCCCGTGAACTGCGCCTTCCCGTTAGCGCGGACCGCCACGTAGGTGCGGTACGTGCTGATAAGCCGCGGATCCGAGAGCACGGCCTGCTGGGTGAGGATCTCGTACCCGCCGGCCGTCGCGGGTTGCACGGCGGAAGAGCGCAACGTCGTGTTGGTGCCATTCGCCTTTTCGACCGCCGTTGTGAACCACGCCGCGAAATCCCCGGACACGTCCCGTTCGGGCGAGAAGACGATGACGCACAACTCGCCGGAGGCAAGCCCGGGTGCGGCCACCATGTTGTCCGAGGCGCGCGTCCAGCCGTCGGGAACCGGCCAACCGTCCGCGCGCGCGGCACCGGCCAGCAATCCCACCAGAATCAGCACGGTGAAGATGCCCCTCATGGGGACCGTATTGAGAGGTGCGGCGCCGGTATCCTCCGAAAGCGCGCGCCTGGAGGTGGTTTGAGATGGCGACGGCGACCCGAGCAGCCAGCCTGGTGTCGATTCGCGACCTGTCCCGCGCGGAGATGGAGCGCGTGCTGGAGGTCGCCGCGGAAATGGGGCACGCCCGCTCTGACGAGCTGCACGGCAAGCAGGTGGCGCTGTTGTTCTACGAGCCCAGCACGCGCACGCGCAACAGTTTCTTGACCGCCGTTCACCAGATGGGCGGCACGGTGTGCGGTTTTGACAATACCGAGGGCACCTCCGTGCAGAAGGGCGAGACGCTGCACGACACCATCAAGATGTTTGAAGCTTACAGCGATGCCATCGTGCTCCGCCACCCGCGCGACGGCGCCGCGCGCTGGGCCGCCGACCTGTCGGGCGTGCCGCTGATCAACGCCGGGGACGGGAAAAATCAGCATCCCACCCAGACGCTTCTCGATTTGTTTTCCATGCGCGCCACCCAGGGACGGCTCGACAACTTGCACGTTGCGCTCACCGGCGATCTCAAGTACGGCCGGACGGTACACTCGCTGGCGGATGCGCTGGCCGAATTCCGCGGCAACGTGCTCCACCTGGTGGCGCCACCCACGCTGGAGTTTCCCGCGCAGCACGCCGCGGAATTGCGCGCGCGCGGGATGGAGATTCACCAGCACCGCCGGCTGGAGGATATCGCCCGTGAGGTGGACGTGCTTTACGTCACCCGCATTCAGCGCGAGCGGCTGCCCGACGAGACCGAGTATGAAAAAGTGCGCGGCTCGTACCGCCTGACCGCCGCCACGCTGGAAGGCGCGAAGGACAACATGCGCGTGCTGCACCCGCTGCCTCGCGTGGACGAGATCGCGGCCGACGTGGACGCCACGAAGCACGCCTACTACTTCGAGCAGGCGCGCAACGGAATTCCGGTCCGCAAGGCGCTCCTGCGCCTGCTGATGTTGACCGACGAGCTTGCAGGGGAGAAATGAGCTGATGACCACCGACACGCAGCCTGAAGTCGACCGAGAGTTTCGCGTCTACCGCATCGACAACGGTACGGTAATCGACCACATCCCCCACTGGCACGCCTACAAGGTGCTCGACCTGCTGGGCTTGCGCGGCACGGATTCCCTGGTTACCGTGGGCTTCGGCCTGCGCAGCAAGCAACTGGGGCGCAAGGATCTTTTAAAAATTGAAAACCGCGAGCTGACCACCGACGAGATGAACCGCATCGCGCTGGTCGCGCCCAACGCCACCATCAACCTGGTGCGCGACGGCCGGCGCGTGGATAAATTCAAGGTGCTGCTCCCGGACACGTTCCAGGGCCTGGCCCGCTGCTCCAACCACGGGTGCATCACCCGCCATGAGCCGATGACGCCCTGCTTCAAGACGCTGGACCGCCATCCGGTCCGCCTGCAGTGCCACTACTGCACGCAGATCAGCGAGGGCAGCGACATCCAGCTGCTGTAAGACTTTCGGTTGGTTGTCTCGGAAAGAATCGTGTTTTAATACGCGGGCAGCATCGCCTGGCGTTCCTTGATGAAATCGGCGATCACCCCGGGTGGCTTTGCTTCTTCCGCCTCTGCGAAGCGGGCTCGGGCGAGGTCGAATTCTCCCAGGCGGCGGTGTAATTCGCCGGCCAGGTAGAGGAACACCGCCTCGTTCTCTGGCGGGTCGAACGGTTGTTTCGTCGTGAAGCGCGCCTCCAGCAGGTCGACCACGCGGCGCTGGTAGCCCCGCTCGCGCTGGATGCTCGCCTTGACGGAGGCTTTGATCCTGCCCCGATCCCCTTCCGGAAGCGCCGCCAGCAGGCTGGGAAGCGCTTTATCGAGCACGTCGCTTTCCCCGCGAAAGCGCCGCCAGCAGGCTGGGAAGCGCCTTCTCGAGCACGTCGCTTTCCCCGCGGAAGCGCAGCTTGTGGCCGGCGATTCGCTGATCCGCCGGGTCGAGCGTGGGAATTTTTTCGACCAGCATTTTTACGTAGGCGACGTCCGCGCCGCCGCAGTCGTCCTCTCGTTTCGGCTCCCCAACGCGCTTGGAAAACGCCTCGAATTGCTCCGACGGGATTGCGTTGAGCCCCTCTCCGAAAGGGTTGTCTCTCAGGCGCACCGCCCATGACGCCTGCAACAGCACCCAGGCGCGCTTCAGGTCGTCGGCCCCGCGGAGGCGGCGCACCTGCTCGATGAGATCGTAGCGGGGCCCACACCGGGACACTGTCGTTCGGGCAGCACCAGTGCCCCGCCCTTGATTTTGGCCAGCACCTCTGGCGGAATCTTCTCTTCGAACCGAGCGGACACTTCTGAGTAATGGCAGGTCGGACAGGTAGCCGCCACCAGCATCAATGGGTCGCTGCCGGCCGCGTGCTGGAGAAGGTCGCGGTCGATTCCTCCGAGCGTGTTGGTCGACATGATCCGGAAAGTCTTGACCGGGGTGCCGTCGACCGGGCATTTTGCGTTTACCGGCATCTGCGTGGTGGCGCGCACGGGCGCGACAGCAACAACATGACAACAACCATGAGGGCAGCGGCACGGGGCATGGCAGGACCTCCAGGGTCCATTTTTAGCAGATTTCAGGCTGGTTCAATGAGCAGATGCCAGGCTCTTGGGAAGACGATGCCTGTCTCTACTCCGCGCCCGGCTTGGTGACCCGTACCTGGCGCTGGCTCGACCGCATGTCGAAGCCGCAGGAGAACACGCGCGGCGACTTTGACAAGCCGGCATACAGCCAGGCCGTCCTGAACGGGTCAATCGAAGGCTTCGCGCTGGGCGGGATCAAGGGCGCCATCGTTGCGTTGCAGTTGTGAACAGACCGTTTCCGTTTCGTAAATTTTATCGATCTCGAACAAACGGGAATCGGCGGGCGGTGGACCGAAGGAAGCGCCGTGCTGGAGCGTGGAACGGTACTGGGCGGCCGTTGGACCATTACAAGAACCATCGTGACCGGAAATACCGCCGTGGTGTACGGGGCAACCGACGCGGAGCGCAAGGACGAATGCGCCGTAAAGCACGTGCGCGACGACGTCCCCGCCGCGAGCCGCGATCTGGTGGCCCGCAAGTTCGCGGACGAGGTGCGCTTTCTCGCCACCCTCGATCATCCCGCGATCCCGCACGTTCGCGGCTTTCACGCCGAGGAGGGCAACAGCTGGATGGCCATGGACCTGGCCACTGGCAGCACCCTGGAGAGCGCGCTGCACGCCGCCGGGGGACCGTTGCCCGCGGTCGAGGTGGCCGACGCGATGGTCGAGCTGCTCGACGTGCTGGAGTATCTCCACGGGCGGACGCCGCCACTGCTGCACCGCGGCATCAAGCCCGCCAACCTCATCCGCGAGCCGATCAGCGGCCACCTGAAGCTGGTGGATTTTGGCATCGCGCGCGTTTTCGACGTGGCCGACGACACCACCAAGACGATGGTAGGGTCGTTGTCGTGGTGCCCGCCCGAGCAGATTCAGGGGCACCCGGAGCCGCGCTCGGACCTGTACGCGGCGGGGGCCACCATGCATCACCTGCTGGTGGGAAAGGCGCCAGCCGCGCTCAACATCAAGCCGCTGAAGGCGGCGGCGCCGAACGTCGACGCGGGGCTGGCGGCCATCGTGGACCGCGCCACCGCGCAGAAGCCAGCCGACCGATTCGCCAGCGCCGCGGAGATGCGCGCCGCGCTGATCGGCTGGCTGACGCGTTAGGGCCACGCCGAAACACCCGTCGAGGTCGAGAACCTGCGCCTGCAGGATGGCGATCCCCTTGTGCAGTTTGTAGTGACTCGGGCGCCGCGTGGGGGACCACCATGCTCAGCCCGCCAGGAGCGAAAAGTGTTGCGAAATTCCCTGGCTACTTCGGGATGATCGGCAGCAAGCGCTGGGTGCACGCAGTGTTCCGGGACATTCCGGGACATGGAGCGGGGCCAGGAGCCGCCAGGCCGAAGAAATTGGGGCGACTGCGTTCCGCATCCCAGGACTCTTCGGCGGGACGGAACTACAGGCCAGGAGCCGCCAGGCCGAAGAAATTGGGGCGACTGCGTTCCGCATCCCAGGACTCTTCGGCGGGACGGAACTACAGGCCAGGAGAGCCTGTCGGACGGCGGGCGGTGAAAGGCTACAGCGCGAGAAGCGAAAGTTTGTTCGTTTTCCGCGCGGAAAATCACACAGGCTGGTCTACCGCATGCCGTGGAAGTCCGCGATGGAGCCGGCCCGCCT
>VGFD01000237.1 GCA_016868975.1 Armatimonadota bacterium
GCCGTAGAGGAAGAGCGGATTGTACGCGCGGGACGGATTCTTGGCCACCGAACGTGACGCCGCATAGGCGAGCTGATTGCTGGCCCCTTCCACGAACGCCGAGAAGGTGTACAACGTATTGAGATTTGAGCTCTGCGGATGCTCGGCCGGGCCGTTGATCAACGCGTCCAGATCGCGATCGTCGGCGGCGTCCAGGCTGGAGCTGCTGGCGGAGAAGGCGGGGGCTTCGGCGCGGCCATTCTCCATGGGAACCCATTCGAGTTGAAACGCTTGTCCGGTCAGTGTCATCAGTGCCTTGCGCAACTCCCCGGTGATCATTGTGCGCAACTGGGGGTCTTTGTTGAGCAGGTTGCGGTAGAACTCTTCGGTGCCCAGCAACAGCGTGGTACCCTCCACGGAGAGCGGAACTATCTCCTGGAGCCATGCCTTCCAGACGGGTTGGTCGATGCGATCCTTGACGGACGTAACGCACTTCTGCCACAGGGCGCGCGGGTCGGGCCAGGAAACCAGCGTATCGTCTTTCACGCCAGACCTCCACCAAAGTTTCACGCAGCCTCAAAGCAGAGGCCGTTGCAGCGACAAAAGCCAGATCGTTGGCCATGGGACGAAACACAGACGGGCGCAACGCTGGCAAAAGACGGAAATCCCCCCACGCTCTGGCCAACCGAGGCGACCGGCCATCAAGGACGCGGTCTGCGGGTCCCGGCCCCGGTCGACGAAGCGGCCGGGTCGAGCGTGGAGGCGGTTCTTCGAAGACGAAAAAAGGGTTCCTTTCATAATCTTATCCACTTATACACATGAAGGGTATCCATGACGTGGATAAGTGGATGATCTGGGCTTGGTGGCTTCGAAAGATTTTTTTCCAGGCTACTGAACCGGATTCAACAAGCAGATGTACCTGTTCAGGTACAACGGGGAAGCGTCGGCCAAAAAAAGTGAGAGCCATTCCACTTCCCCGAAAGGCATCCTGCCGGCGGTGCGCCAGTTTACCCACATTTTATCCACAAGAAGTGGATAACTAAGGACGGCGCCGACATGCGTCGCTTCGTTGGGCGGTATCCCGCACCGCGGTGCGATTTCGGACGAGTGTGCGCCATCTTCTTTTCTTCCCACGCGCTTGACAATGCGCAAGACCCCGCGCTATAATGGGTCGCCTATCCAGGTCAAGATGGGAGTACGCCGTCCCATAAGGGTTTGAGCGCCGCGTCTCCCCAAGGAGCAGTTTCCGATGAAGAGAACTTTTCAGCCCAAGAAGCTTGTCCGCAAGCGTCGCCACGGCTTTCTGACCCGCATGGACTCGCCGGGCGGACGCAACGTCCTGCGCCGTCGCCGTGAGAAAGGCCGCAAGCGTCTCACCGTCTAGAAATGCGTCTCCCGAAGGTCAAGAAGAACTCCGAGTTCCAGGGCATCTTCAAGAACGGCAAGATCTGGTCAAATCCAGTGGCCGTGCTGTACCTGGTGACCGGGAGAGACCTGACCTCGCGGGTGGGCATCTGCGTGAGCAAGAAACTGGGCCGCGCCACGGTCCGCAACCGTATCAAGCGGCTGCTGCACGAGGCCTGTCGGCTCCAGTGGCCGGAGCTGCGGAGCGGGTACGACATGATCGTGCTGGCCCGCCGCGGGGTTCTTGAAAAGACCTTTGCCGAAGTGAACGGCGCGCTCGAAGATCTCTTCCGGCGCGCGCGCTTGCACTCCCAGTCGGCGGCGCCGCCCAGCATGCGCCGTCCGGCCGGGCCGCCGCGGCCGCGCAGGACATCCCAGGCGCGGGCGTGAGGTACGTGCTGGTCAAGCTGATCCGCGTCTACCAGGTGACCACCGCCTGGAAGCCGCCGATCTGCCGCTTCCAGCCGAGCTGTTCGGAGTACGCGCGCCAGGCCATCCTCAAGCACGGTGCGCTGGCCGGCTCGTGGATGGCGGCGCGGCGCCTGCTGCGCTGCCATCCGTGGCATCCGGGCGGATACGATCCAGTCGAATAGGGGCCAACCTTGACCGAGCTGCTCTCCAACTTCTTCATGGCCGCGCTCAACGGGCTGCAATTCTTTACCGGCAGCTACGCCTGGGCCATCCTGCTGTTCACCGTGGCCATCAAGGTGCTGCTCTACCCGTTGACCGAGAAGCAGTACCGTTCCATGAAAGAGATGCAGGCGCTGCAGCCGGAAATGCGGCTGCTCCAGGAGAAGTACAAAAACGACTCCAAGCGCCTCCAGGAAGAGCAGCAAAAGCTCTTCACCAAGCACCAGGTGAATCCGCTGGGCGGGTGCCTGCCGCTGTTCATCCAGATGCCGATCCTCTACGGCATCTACACCACCATCATGAATTTCAAGCACGTCTTTGAGGGGGAACACATCAGCTTTTTGTGGATGGGCAGCGGGAGCTACCTGGCGCAGATGCTCCCGGACTGGTACACGGTACACGCGCCGGCGCTGATCCGCCACTTCTTCCCATCGTTCGCCATCGCAAAGAGCCTTGCCGAGCCCGACGTGCCGCTGCTGATCCTGTACGGGATCAGCATGTACCTCTCCCAGAAGCTGACCGTTACCGATCCGGCCACCGCGAAGCAGCAGGCCAGCCTGAACCTCATCATGCCCATCATGTTCACGTTCATGCTGTATTCGTGGAACTTCCCCTCGGCGATGGTCCTGTACTGGCTGAGCTTCAACTTGCTTGGACTGATCCAGCAGGCGCACATCATTCGGATGCCGGCCACCTTGACGGTGCGGGCTTGACATGGGGACAAGCAGGACGCCTGGGGCCGGTTGAGAATGGGTTCGCACGCGGCCGGGTCCGCGTGCGATTCCCCACCCTGAAGGGGGCCTGGAGCGGATGAAAACTGTAGAAGAATTCGGGCGCACCGTCGCAGAAGCGCGCGCCAAAGCATTGAAGGCCCTCGGCGTGCCGGAGGGGATTGAGGAAGGCGTGGAGGTCGAGGTTCTCGATGAGGGCTCGCCAGGCAATGCCACTGGCTGGGGACGCAAGTTCGCCCGCGTGAAGGTGACGCTCAGCAAAGAGGACGCCGTCCCGGTCAAGGCCGAGAAGCCCGCCCGTGCGGAAAAGCCGGCCCCGGCACCCGCGGCCAAGAAGGCGGAGCCTGAGGTCGAGGACGAGGACGATGACGATCTCGACGACGAGGACCTCGATGACGAGGATCTCGACGAGGACGCCCCGGCCGACATCCTCGAAGACATCCTCGACCTGATGCACCTGCAGGCGTCGGTTGAAGAGGACGAGATCGACAGTCAGCTTTACTTGAACATCGTGGGCCCCGACCTGGGGATCCTCATCGGCAAGCACGGGCAGACGCTGGAGGCGCTCCAGTTCATTCTCAACCTGATCGTGAACCACAACCAGGAAGAGCGCGTGCGGGTCATCGTCGACGTCGGCGGCTACCGCGAGCGCCGCGAGCGAACGCTGAAGGAACTGGCGCAGCGCATGGCGCGCCGCGCTCTTGACGAGGGGTGCAACGTCACGCTGGAGCCAATGATGGCCAACGAGCGCCGCCTCATCCACCTCGCCCTGGCCGACGACCCCCGCGTGGAGACGTTCTCCCAGGGCGAGGAGCCGATGCGCAAGGTGATTATCGCGCCCCGAAAGGACGGCGGCCGTCGATGAGTGGCGCGCGCTGCTTCTGGGATCTTGCGGCCCCCAGGGTGATGCGCGACACGGCAAACCGCTAAGGCGTTGAAGATCTACGTTCTTGAGAACGCGTTCTGGAATCTTCTGCTCTCGTCCGTCGAGGTCTACCCCAAGGAGTGCCTGGGACTGGTGATTGGCGCGCTGAACGACGACGTCAGCGTGATCCACCATGCGGTAACCTTCCAGACCGCCAACCGCCGCCGCCGCGACGTGGAGTTTCCGCGCCACTCGGTGCACCGCAACGTTCGCTCGCTGCTGGAGGAATTCTTGCCCCACCAGCGCATCGTGGGGGATTTCCACTCGCACACCACGGCCCGGGCGGACAAACTGAGCCCCGAGGACCTGGCCACCATGGAAGAGGGCCAGGTGTACGTCATCATAGAGGTCAACAAGAAGCGGAAGAGCGTCCCATGGCGCTACAACAGCACCCAGACGCTGCTCTCCGGCACCACCCGCCAGTTCTTCTTCCGCATCGCCGCGTGGTACAAGGCCCCCGACGACAAGCGCTTCCGCCTCGCGCAGCTCATCTGCCAGGTTTCTCCCGGCCTCTCCGGCTAGCGCTTGGAACCAGCCCGCGACACCATTTGCGCCATCGCGACGCCGCCCGGGGAAGGCGGCGTGGGTATTGTGCGGCTCAGCGGTCCCCGCGCCCTGGAGATTCTGCGGAGGATGTTTCGCACGCGGTCCGGACGCCCGCGCGGTGCCTGGGAGTCCCATCGTCTGGTGCTCGGCTTCGTGCTGGATGGGGACGAGCGCGTGGACGAGGTGCTGGCCGTCTATTTCCGCGCCCCGCAGTCGTACACCGGCGAGGACGTCGTGGAGTTGCACGGCCACGGCGGGCCCGCGCCCCTCAAGCGCATCGTGGACGTCGCGTTGCGCGCCGGCGCGCGCACGCCAGAGCCTGGAGAATTTACCCTGCGGGCATTCATGAACGGCCGCATGGATCTGGCCCAGGCCGAGGCGGTCATCGACATCATCCGCGCGCGCACCGATCTCTCGCTGCGCCAGGCGATGAGCCAGTTTTCCGGCAAACTGTCGACGCGGGTGCGCGCGCTCCAGGACGAGATCCTCGATTGGATGGCCCAGCTCGAGGCGCAGATTGATTTTCCGGAAGACGACATCCCCGCCGCGGCCGTGGCGGAAATGGTTGTCCGGGCGGACGCGATTCTCGCTCGCTTTGACGTTCTTCTGGCCGGGGCCGACGCCGGGCGCGTGCTGCGCGACGGCGTCCGCATCGCCATTGTCGGCTGCCCCAACGTCGGGAAGTCGTCCCTGCTCAACGCCCTGCTCGGCGAGGACCGCGCCATCGTGACCG
The DNA here is from genome assembly GCA_016868975.1 of Armatimonadota bacterium. Taxonomy (GTDB): domain Bacteria; phylum Vulcanimicrobiota; class Xenobia; order RGZZ01; family RGZZ01; genus VGFD01. Next base: position 4,949 of record VGFD01000237.1, read on the forward strand.
ACATCCCTGGTACCACCCGCGACAGCATTGAGGAGTGGATCAACGTGCGCGGCATTCCGGCGCGCATCGTGGACACCGCCGGCATCCGCGCGTCCGGGGACGCCATCGAGGAGATGGGCATCGAGCGCTCGCGCGCCATGCTGGCGCTGGCCGATCTGGCTCTGGTGGTTTTGGACGCGGCGCGCGGGGTGGATGCCGACGACGAGGAGATTCTGCGCATTTCGGAGGAGAAGCCGCGCATCGTGGTGCTCAACAAGTGCGACGTTTCCGATGTGGAGGGCCGTGATGCCGTGCGTATCTCCGCGCGCACGGGATTCGGAATCGACGCGCTGCTCGAGACCATCCGGTCGCGCATTTTCAGCGGGATTCCCCTGGATCACGAGGAGGTGGGCGGCAACCTGCGCCATCGCGACGCCTTGCTCCGCGGCCGCGCGCACCTCACGCAGGCGCGGGAGACCGCGGCCGGCGGGCTGCCGGTGGATTTCATCACCATCGATTTGAAAGCCGCGGTTCTCGCCCTGGGAGAAATTACCGGCTCGAGCGTGACCGACCAGGTGATTCGCCGCATTTTTACGCAATTCTGTCTCGGAAAATAATTACCAGACAGTGAGGGGTGCCCAGAAACGTCGCCAGGCTTGTTGGAAGCTGCCGACGAGGGGCCAATCGGGCAGCGTCGCCAGGTAACTTCTGCTCTCCGGAGAGTCGCCCAACCCCAACTCAGCTTGAAACTCCGCTGCCGCGTCCCACCGCCTTCCTTCCATGAGGGCCGCTACACCGAGGTTGTAATGGGCGCCGAACAGCCGGTGATGGGTAATGAGCGCCAGGCGCCACTGGCGGACGGCATCCTCAAGTTGTCCGAGGCGGGCCAACGCGAGCCCCAGGTCCAGGCGGCAACGGGTGCAATCCGGGTAAAGGACGAGCGCCTCGCGAAACCTGGAAATGGCTTCCAGATTGCGGCCCGCCGCGAGCGCGGCCTGTCCTTGTGCGTACACTGTCGACCAGTACGGCGGGACGGCAGAATCGCTGGCAGCCATGCGCGGCCATGCCCGGCGGTGCAGATAAACTGCCGCGACACCGTCATCAAATACTTTACGCCAGTCGCGAGACTCTGGAAGTATTTTCAGGAAGAGCGTAGTATGGTCGAATTGCAGGCGCTGGATAACCAGGTCGACACCGAATTGCTCCAGGAGTGTGTGGGCTCGTGGTCCACCTTGAAAAATCTCTTGATATGAGTGGAGGGTATCGGCGCCATACACGCTGTCCACGCGGCCGTCCACGAACACCGGGTAGTCTGGCCCCAGGCGGGCAAGCAGATACCCTCCCCAGGGAAGACCGTTGAACATGCGGCCCTTGAGTTGGTTACTTACGATGAACTGGCAAGCCCCTTCTGGGAGGCTCTCCCAGCGGACAAGGCGCGAGGGAGGCCATCCTCGACGAGCCGCGTCCACTGATTCACGCACGGTAACCAGAGCCAGCACCCCCATACACCCGACGAGGCACAGGGCGGCGATCCGGCGAGGCAGTGGCACGCATTGTGCCGCGAAGGCCGCCGCGCCCTGGATGGATTGTGCAACGCACGGTGCAAGAAGGGGCAGCAACAAGTATTGTTGGCGGACTGCGCTTGCCAGCAGGGGCACGAACATGGCCAGGAGCAAGAGGTCGAGCCATCTGCCGCGGCGCGATTCCACGACAGCGCCGGCGGCGCACACCAGGGCGAAAAGTACGCTCACACGGAACTCCGCAGCGGCGAAATTAGGGGCGTTGAGCTCCCCAATTTCGCTGCGCCAGGGGTTTGGCGTGAACGCCATGTTGATAACGTATGCAACCGAGATCATTGGCTCCGGCGTGGCCAGCTCGGCGAGCGCGCAGAGCAGGAGCAACCAGGGCCAGGGGACCTGACCCGCGATCTCCGGCTCGCGGCGCCGCAGCCACCGGTCGTTGGCCGCGTACCCGCCGATAAGGCCGAGCGCCACCAGCGAAACGCCGCCGTGAATGTTGGCCCAGAGAAGCACCACGACCGGAAGCCACCAGCACGCGCGGGGCCGCCCCCGCGTGCTGACCTCCAGGATCCAGACGCACAAGCTCGCGCAGAGCAGCGAAATCAGGTGGGGGCGGACGTGATAGTACTGGGAAAATATGGCGGCGGCCCAGACAGCCGCCAGGGCTGCCGCCCAGGGCGCCGGGCCCCGCGTTCGCGCGGCGGCGTAAAGTGCGGCGGCGGTCCCGCACATCAGAACCGTGCGCAGCAATATGAGCCCGTCGAGACCGCCCGCGTTGTAGATGGCTCCAGTGAGGGCCATGAAACCCCAGTGGCGGGCGCCCCATGGATTTCCGAATGCCGTGTGTGAGAAAACATCGACTCGTGGAATGCTGAGGTGTTCCCAGAAGAGGCGGCCCCCGGCGGTGAGCCACCAGAGGTCGGTGTCCCATCCAAGGACTGGTTGCAGGCTGTAGTTAACGATGAACGCTGCCGCAGTCGCGAGGATAACCGGGCGGGTCCAGTCGGGCGGGCTGTTACGGACCGTTGTCACGACGCCTTCGTTCGGCGAGCAGGTAGGCTGTTTCACCCTCCGTTTCCTGGAGCAGTTGATTGACCGTGGACGTTGGCCGCGCGGTCATCATGATCTGATAAGAGAATACGCCGCGGAGGAGCCGAATGCCCGCCTTGTTCAGGGCCAGCAAAACGCGGCTCAGCAGATTGTCACCCAACGCCGCTGGAAAAGGTGCGGGCACGCCCTCCACCGTCTCAATCTGGTAGCCAGCTTGTTGCAGCTCGTGACTGAGAGAGTTGAACGTGTACAGATAACGGTGCGTGAAATCTAGAATACCGCGGGGGCCATAAGCGAAGCGCCCAAAAAGCAGCGCCAGCCTGATCAACAAAAAGGCAATATTGGGTGTGCTGAGTACGAGAAGCGGCTTTCCAGCGGCCGATTTGTTACGAATTGTGTCGAGCAACCGGCGCTGCGCGGCAAGATCCAGGTGCTCGATGACATCCAGCAAGAGAATGACGTCGAATGCGTCTGGCGCACAGGTCAACGGCGCGCTGTTCAGATCCGACTGAATGTATTCATCAAAAACGTCCCCGTCATCTTCCCGCGCAATCTGATCAAGGCCCGTCACCCGACATCCCCTGGCCTTCAAATGGCGGGCAAAGGCACCAGACCCGCTGCCGATCTCAAGGACGCATGCGCCATGGGGCACCTTTTCCAGGGCCAGAGTGTGCGACGAGTCGTAGCCCAGCTT
>VGFD01000238.1 GCA_016868975.1 Armatimonadota bacterium
TGGCCGATCGACGCGCCCTTCGAAGACGACCTGGCTTCCTGACCGAGGCTGCCCCTCGGCGCCGGTCTGATCTGACAGTCCGGGCTTGCTTCAATGCGTCTGGCGTTACAGCGAACGACAGCGAACGGCTCGCCCGACTGCCCGTGTCCGCCCGCTTTTCGGTCGCTTTCCGGTCTCAAGCCCCGCCGCCGCCTGCCGATGTTGCCATAAGATTGCCAGGATGTAAACTGCTTTCGACCTCTTGCCACGCAACACGCACCCCGCGACTCTTCCGGGTCGCGACAGCGTCGACAGCGTCGTCGACAGCGTAATTCAATCACTTATCCGTTATCCGTGACTCTTCCGGGTCGCGACAGCGTCGACAGCGTCGTCGACAGCGTAATTCAATCACTTATCCGTCATGCGCTTCACGGATGGAGTGCGCACCTTCCAAGCGCCGTGGGATGAGGCCGTCGCCCGCGTGAGCGAGCGCCCGGTGGACGGCGCCCGCGTGCTCAGCGTAACCACTCCGCGCGGCGGATTTTCGGTGCAGCTGTCCGCGCCCCGGGTGCTCGCCGACGTGCTCGACGAGCCGCCCTCAAGGACGCCGACCGCCTGGCTGAATTGACCCTGTCGCTCAGCGCCGGCCAGGGACACCCGACGGGTGTCCCCTTGACAGGATCGTGAGGTACGTCACACCGTCCGCGTGAATCTCATCACGCCCCCTGTGATGTAGTGGTTTTTCCGTCTAGACCGCGATTTCACGCGCGGGAGAGTGTGTTTATCAACTCGTCGGGGAGACACGATGAACACCATCCAGGCAGGGTTCTCACTTCAGACTTTGACCGCGCCGACCGTGCGTCCGGCCGTGGCTGCCGGTGACACCGCCATTGAGCAGGCGCCTGTCGGCATGGATCAGGCGGTGCTGAGCGGCGCTCTCTACGTCCCGCCGCCGCCTTCGCCGGTCGCCAAGGCGCAGCCTCAGCCGCCCGTCGCTGACGCGCCGTCTTTGCCGCGGGGCGTGGCCGCGGGTGTCAACGGCACGCTGCTGATGGAGGAGCCGGCCGGCACCATCGAGTCGCGCCACGGCCTGGCGGACGCGGCGCAGGGCAATGCGGTCAACGCTTCCATGGCGGCCACGGGCCTGCCGCTCCCGTCGCTGGTGACGCGGTACTTCCAGCCGGCCGAATTCGCCTCGCTGAACGCGGGGTTCTACCACGACGAGGCGCACCCGGTCAACGTCGCCGTGGTGGGCGGCGAGCTGGCCCAGAATTTCGGCTTCTCGCAGAAGGACGTCAAGCTGGTCGAGCAGTCGGCGCTGCTGCACGACGCGGACGAGCGCAAGGACATGGCGAGCGGCGAAGTCAAGACGGGGACCCCGGCGCGCGCCCAGGTCACGCTGGCCTGGATGGACGACAACAAGGCGTCCCTGCAGGACAGGTTCGGCTGGAACGACGTCGACTTCACGAAGGCGCAGGCGCTCATCGCGCGCACCGACTTCCCGTTCGACGACAAGTCGCGCACGCTGGGCACGCGCTACGACGGCCAGAGCCCGCGCCAGGTCTACGAGGGGCTGCTGAACCAGCTGCCGGTCGCGGAGCGTGCTGGGACGATGCGGCTGGGCGCCATCCTGCGCTTCGCCGACCAGGTGGGCAACTATACGGGCTCCTTCGCGCAGGCGCGCGAGGCGGTCAGCGGCCTGGCCAGAGAGCTGCGCATGGACGAGAGCAAGCTGATGCCGACCACCCCGGGCTTCCTGGGCAGCGCCGGCAACGACCTCGACCTGGACCGCGATGTCGCCGCCCGCGTCGGCGTGGACGCCAACGTCCTGCCGGGCCGCGACGTGCTGGTGGCCACGCTGTCCGCCGACAAGCGCCAGAACCTGAGCAACAACGCCCGCCAGTTCGCCGCCCTCCTCGCCTGAAGGGACACCCAAAAAGGGACGTGCTGCGCTGACGAATGCGAGCGGCTCGACCGCCTGGAACGCTGCAAGGTGCCGCCCATCGTCCTCACGGGCGCGGGCGGCTAGGTGTCAAACAGGCATGACCTCGGTCAGGTAGTCGTCCGGGGCGAGGCCGCGTGGCCTTCGTGCTCAGATAGGCCCGGCTCTCCGCGTGGACCCACCCTTAACGGGACGCGCATGCGGACCGGCACGCCGAAGCTCTCGATGCTCTCGATTTTGGCGGCGCGGCGCGGTCGTTGTCCCTAGCCCCCAAGTCTGATTTTAGGGGTTAAAAAAGTGAAGCCAGCCGCGCCCTCCATCCTCGTGGCCGGGGCGGGGATGGCGGCGGGGCTGGATCGCAGGCCGGATGGTTCCACGTCGTCGCGCTGCCGTTGGCGAGCTGCAACTGGAACACCTCCGCGCCCCAGTGTTGGTCAACGCAGGTTGGCCTCAGTCGGTCGGCCTGGGCGTGGGATTCATCAACAAAACCTGGCTGCGACACTCGGCTTCGAAAGGACTCGCGCCGGCTTTGATCTGGATCTCGTGGCCCTGAATCAGCCAACCGACTTCGTTGTCGCGGGCATCGGCCGAAACATAGCGAATGGTGGCCGACCCGTCGGGTTTGGCATCGTATTTCACCATCGTCACTTGCTCGCGGCCTTTGCGCTGGGTATGGAAAGTGACTTCCTCCGGGTCGTCCTTGGGGCCGGTGAACTCGCAGCGAACGCGAGTGCAATTGGAGAAGCCGGAGTATTCGGGGTTGTTCTTAAGCGCATCCGGGCTGATCTCGACCTGGTTGGGAGCAGAGGCGATGTCCACTCCATCCACCTGATCGGCCTGGAACAGGGGCCTCACGGACTCAGTGGCCAGCATCAAAGTTCCGAATTCTCCCAGGAAGGGCCTGTCGGGCCGGGCGCCCTCGCCCAGGCTGCCGGTCTTCAAGTAGTTCGACATGGTGGCCTTGAGGCCCGAATGGATCTGAATCATTTTGTTTATCCTCCTTTGTCTGCCGTCGCCCGGAGGGTATGGTCCCGGGTCGGCCTCAACACGGTAATACAAGTGACCAAAATGATTCTTAACACGCACTCAGCCTCCGGCCGGCAGCGCCACGACGAGCGGGTCCATCACCTGGACGTTCAGCGGGGAGCTGCGCCCGGGGACGACGGGACGGCTACCTTCAAGGTGCAATGAAGACTTCGCCACCCGCGGTGTATCGGGGACTTCAAGAACCGCCAAGCAGGTCGTGGGTTGGCCGGTGGAAGCTGGTGAAGTAGCCCGGGTAGGGCACCGGCCGCATCTGCGCCCCAAGGGAGCCGGAGTTGTCGTAGATGTAATGCACCCCGTTGATCTTGCCCGCGTAGAGGCCGCCGTGCCAGTTCGCCCCCCAGAAGTGGCCCTGAGCCGTGGCCAGCACGTCGCCCGGGCGCAGATGGTCCCAGCTGCTGATGCGACCCCAGTTGGCGGAGTTGGGGCCATCGTCGATGGGGAGTTTTCCCTTGCCCATGCTCTGCAGCACCGGGTCCCACACGCGGCGCAAGAACCCGTAGCAGTCGTTGTAGCCGTCAAAGCGGTAGCCTCCGGTGGCGTTGATCTGTCCGCCGATGGAACGGGCCCGGCCCATCACGTCTTGCTGCAGCGAGCTGCTTCCGACGTTACTCGGCCGGGCACCGACCAGCGCTCCCAGAGTGTCGGGACCCACGATGCCGTCCGTCGCCAGGCCGTTCTTTGCCTGGAAGTCGAGGACCGCGCGCCGGGTCTGGGGACCGAACTCCCCATCCACCTCGAGGTTGGCGCCGCGGCTCTTCAATAGTTCCTGGAGGGAGCGCACCTTGTCGCCCTGGCTCCCGGGTCGGAGCAGTTCGCCCGGCTCCAGCGACAGGGAGGGCGGGCCGCCTTCCCGGGGACCCCAGGCGGTGAAGCCCCCCCGGGACCCGTCGCTGGCCACGATCTCCGGGGCGCCGGCCCGGGCGGGTGTGGCCACGGTGGAGTGGCGTTCATCGCGAGCGCTCTGCATGGTCGAGGTGGGAGAGGCCCAGTGTCGGAGGCCGTCCTTGAGGCCGCTCGCGGCGGCGACCGGACCGGCGCCGGCGGCGGAGCGAAGTAGATACTGCCGGTCGTGAGACTTCGCCTGATCGCTGTCCTCGCCAGATTTTCTCATCATCTCCTCGGTGGGTTGCTCGTCCTCGAGCTCCCCGGAGGGGATGTACCGGTCAGCGGGGCTCGCCGCCCACGTGTTCACGCTCGGCGGGCGAGGCTCCGCGGTGCCCTCCTGCCGGGTCTGCAGCGGTTGCACCGCCGGACCGGGCTGCGCCGTCGATGCGATCTCCGCGATGCTTTCGATAACGTCTTTCGCCATGAACGACTTCACCTCTCCCACCCTGTCGCCGGGACGAGCAGTTCGGTCTGCTCTCCACCGACGGCTGACTTGTCGTGCATTCACCCTAACGTGGGCACGTTGCGCCGTTTTCTGCCGTGTGAACGAGGTGTTGCCGTCTTGTAAATTGATTGTTAACCAGAGGCCGGAGAGGGCTGGTTCCGGTTTCGTTCAAGGGGCCCCGGTCGGACAGCGGCAAGGGAGACCCACGTGCTGCGTTGAACACCCCGCACTCCTGGAGAGCATTGAACGAGCGCATCTCTTTTCTGTCCCGCATTGCGGCCTGGAATCCGTCAACCGTTGTGAAGGCGGCCTTGCTGCTGCTGGCCATTGCGGCCGCCTATGCGCCGGTGGCACACGCCGGTTTTGTGTGGGACGATGACATTTTCATCACGGGCAACGAAATCATCCTATCCAGCGACGGCTGGTATCGCATATGGGTCACCACCGACACCCTAGATTATTATCCGCTGACCTGGACCCTGGTGTGGGGACTGTGGCGCTTGTGGGGCGCCAATCCTGTGCCGTACCATCTTTTGAACGTCGTGCTCCACATGAGTGCCGCCTTGCTGGTATGGGCGATCTTGCAACGCCTGCGCATTCCGGGTGCGTGGCTGGCCGCATTGCTGTTCGCGGTGCACCCGGTCAACGCGGCCACGGTCGGTCGCCGCCTGGCGCGCCCGGAACACCTGGGGCCGCGCGCACTGGCTCGCGCTGGTGTATTGCACCGCCATGCTGCTTCCCGTGCTGGGGCTGGTCGACATCGCGTACATGCAGCACTCGCTCGTCGCCGATCACTGGCAATACCTCTCGCTGGTGGGCAGCATCGCCCTGCTGGTGGGAGCGGCCGCCACGCGGGTCTCTTCCTGGAGCGCACCCGCTCGGGGCGCGGCGTGCCTCGTCGGGGCCGCAATCGTCGTGCTGTCGACCGCACTGGCCCACGCCCAGGCGGCCACCTACCACGACTCCGGAAAACTGTGGCGGCACAGCCTGGCAATCAATTCGGACAGCTGGTGCGCGCATTACAACCTGGCTCGCTACCTCGTGCTGGAAGCCGGACCCGGTGAGGCGAACCCTCTGGAGGCAATTCACCATTTCGAGGAGGCGCTGCGCCGGAAACCCGACCACCCCCACGCCCACCGGCAGGTGGCGCTCGTGCTGGCCTGGCGCGGAGATTTTGAGCGCGCGGCGGAGCACTTTGTGGCCGCCCTGGGACTCGACCCCAACGCGCCTGACCTGCACTACAACCTCGCCCTGGTCCGCGCCCGCCAGGGCCGGCTCGTCGAGGCGGAGGCCGAATATCGCGCCGCGCTGCGCCTGCAGCCGGACAACGTGGACGTCCTGAACAATCTGGCGACCTGCTTGATGCACCAGGGACGCATGCACGAAGCCGTTCCACTTCTTCGCAAGGGCCCCCAGTTGAAACCTGGCGATCCCACACTGCAGGCAAACCTCAACCAGGCGATGGAACCGAGCGGCGAGCGTTGACCGCCTCACCGCCCGCGCCGCGGCCGGGCCTGAGGATGCGGCGCCGTTAACAAACGATTCACAAGACAGCAACAATGCGTTTACATTCCGGAGGACGGCGCAACGTGCCCGTGTCATGATCGGGGTGGTCGAATGATCGGGGGGCAGCCGTCTTCGGCGGAGCCCCGGCCGGGGATTCGACCCACCTTGCCCTTGGAAGGGCGAATCCAAGAAGGAGGAGTCACTCATGAGCGATCACGGAATCGGCGTCACCCCATGCCCCACCACCGGAAACCGGGGCCACCGCCATCCCAACGCCACCTGCCACGCCAACCCTTCCCTGGAGGCCGCCCGGCGGACCTCCGCCGAGGCCCTGCGTCGGTCTCAGACCCAGTTCGATGCCGGCCCGCAGGCCGACAGCGCCCTGGGCAAGCCGGAGAGGGAGTAGCGCCGCGTGGAGTCCCTCCGCCGGCTCTGGCAGGCCTGCCGCGAGGGGCAGGCGGACGACGACGATGGTCGGGTCCTGGACTTCGTCTTTGACGGGACCATCCGCACTTCATCCTTCCAGCGGACGGGGGGCCGGCGGAAGGTCGTCGCGCTCCAGAGGCTGGTGGACGACCACCTCCAGGGCTACGCTGACGCCGCCGCCATGCGCGGCGCCATCGACGACCTGAGGCACGGCGTAGGGCGGGCCGTCGTCCACTTCCAGCAGGCCGCGGGGCGGTCCGCGCCACACGCCGACTTCTGCTGGCGCAACGTGGACGCCTACGTGCGGATAGACGATGCCCTGCGCCACATGCTTGCCTGGTTCGAGGATCCGAGCCGCACCGCGTACCTGACGCAGGGCCTGGACGCCGTGGAGCGTGCCGTCTCCGACGTGGATGCACTGGTGGCGGAAGAGGAGGACGAGATGGCGAGTTGAGCCCGCGGTCACAGGCCCGGCCTGGGCAGGGCCTGTTGCTCGAGGGACGACGAGATCCACTTCGAAGGGACAGCGCGCTGATTGGAATCCTTCAAGCCGGGGATCGCAGGTGCCGGAGAGCAGCCTCGGCGTCCACGCAACCCGCCCCTTGCTCGTTGGGGTCGTATCCCTTGCCTTGCAGGGGGTGGGCGGTCGCGCGAAGCGCCTCCTTTACCGCGTCCGGCGTGGCGTCGGGGACCGCGGCGAGGAGGTCCGCCACGACCCCGGCGACGGTCGGAGTGGCCATCGAAGTGCCGGAGAGGGTGACGTACCACTTCCCCACGTGAGGCACCCGGGGCATGCGGTCGATGGCCGAGCCGGGGGAGGTCGCCGAGGTGATGGCCACGCCTGGCGCCAGGACATCGGGCTTGGCCAGGCCGTCCACCGCGGTGGGGCCGCGGCTGGAGAACGGCGCCAGGTCGTCGTCGGCGCGATCCGCGGTGCCTCTATCGTCGAGAGCGCCCACGGTCAGCACCCGGGGGTGGTTGCCGGGCGTCCCGATGGTCTCCGACTTCGGTCCCGAGTTGCCGGCCGCCACCACCGCGACGATCCCGGCGTCTACGGCGCGAGCGGCCGCCTGGGCGACCGGGTCGTCGCGGTAGGAGTCGGACACATTGCCGCCCAGCGACATGTTGAGGACGCGGATGTTGTAACGCTCGCGGTTGCGAACCGCCCATTCGATGCCCTTGATGATGTCGGAGATGCGGCCGGCCCCGCGCTTGTCCAGCACCTTGATACCGACGAGGTTGGCTCGCGGCGCGGTGCCGCTGAAGCGGCCCTCGGAAACCGCGCCGCTGCCGGCAGCGTCGCCGGCCACGTGGGTCCCGTGTCCCTGATCGTCATAAGGCTCGGTCCGGCCCAGGACGAAGTCCTTGAAAGCGAGGATGCGGTCGGCCACGTCGGGATGGGGGGCGATGCCAGTGTCGAGGATCGCGATGCCGACGCCCTGACCGTGATATCCCTGCCGCCAGAGACCTTCGACGCCCAGCGTGGGAACCGCGCTGTCGAGCCTCCAGGTGTCCGACGGCGGCGGGATCGGATCCACGAACAGGCGGCGCTGGTTGCTGGTGAAGCGAACTCCCGGCGGGGGGGCGACAGACGCGGCCGCGAAGTCCGCGCGGTCCATCTCCACCACGACGGCGTCGATAATGGGCAGTTCCTCCGTGATCACGGCGTGGGGCAGGGTCGCGGCGTAGTTCCGGACCGCGGACAGGCCGCTGGCGTCGCGCTGGACGATGACGGAAACTCGGGAACCCGTAGTGGTGTGCATGGTCTTCTCCTCCTCGCTCATCTCTTGCGCAGCCGGCCGTCGATGGGGCCGCTGGCGCCGGCGCGGGAGAGGGCCTCCAGCACCGGATTGACGTAGAACTCCTGGTCATCGAGGGCGACCCGTTGGGCCGGAGCCGCTTCGAACGCGCG
>VGFD01000239.1 GCA_016868975.1 Armatimonadota bacterium
AAAAATGTCTGGCGATGAATCCTCTCTATTATCCGGCCTACGAGATCCTGGTGCACATTTACGAGGAGCGCTCCGATCGGACGCGCGCCCGCGCTACCATCGAGCGCGGCGTGAAGGCGCTGGGGGAGGAGCCCCGCATTCAGCGGCTGGCTGGCGTCTATTATCTCAATTGCGAAAAAAAACCGGCGCGCGCCGCGGAGTTCCTGGAAGTCGCCCTGCGCGCCGCTCCCGACGACCGGGTGTGCCAGGCCCTGCTGCGCCAGGCCCGCAAGGACGCACCGTGACGTGGCTCGCGGCGGCGCTGGCGGTTCGCTTCTGGTCGTCTTCCGCGCTGGACGCCGCGTGCAAGGTTCTCGCGGCATGGCTGATTCTGGGCTGGGGCGTGCCGGCCGTTTCCGAGCTGGCCTGCGGGCGCTGGGCGCCGCTGCCCTCCGATGCGCTCTGCGCGCACGCCGTCCGGGTGGAACCGCGCGTGCGTCTCGAATCCCTGGAGGCCCCGACTTCGTCCGGACCGCGGGTCGTCCCACCCACGCTGCTGGTCCGCGAGCGGCACGTCGCCCTGCGGCGCATCCTGGAGGGAGTGACGCCATGAGCCTCGCCATCGAGAAATGGAAATGCAGGCGGACGTGTTGCCGCTGCTGCTTATGGTGACCCTGCTCGATCCGCTGTTCGTGGAAGCCTGCGACGTACCGAATGGTCCGCGCACGCTTCCTGAGGAGAATCAGCAATGACGGACGTGAAAATTGTCGGCACCTGGTCGCGCAGCCAGGCTGAAGAAGACGCCATGAACGACGAGCATGCCTTTATCTGGCGCGCCATGATCGACGCCATGTTGGAGAGCGATTTGAGCCGCTCCCGCGTCCTGGATTTCGGCTGTAGCCAGGGCGGCTTCTTGCGCCTGCTGCACCGCCTCCACCCCTACCTGTCCGCTGTCGGGGTGGACGTGGCGCAGGAGTCAGTCGCCACCGCCAACGCGCGCAAGGCGGACGTGCCCGTGCACTACCAGGCGGCGACCAGTCTGGAAGCGTTCCGCAGCGAGTTCGACGTCGCTTTCAGCCACGAGGTCCTCTACCTGCTGCCCGACCTGCGCGCCCACGCCGAGCAGATGCGCGCGGCGCTCAAGCCGGGCGGCGTCTATTACGCGGTGCTCGGAGCGCACGCCGAGAACCCGCTCTGGCCGCGGTGGCGAGACGGGCTTGGGGCGTCGTCGAACATCCCCCCACAGGATTGCTCGCTGGACGACGTGGCCAGCGCGTTTCGAGCGTCCGGTTTCGCGGTCTCGGCACGGCGCTTCCTGGTGGACGCCTTCATCCCGGTGGGCGGCGCCGCGCACGCGTCCTTCGCCTCGGTGCGCGAGGAACTGACCTACTACTCTTGCGACAAGGTGATGTTCCGTCTCATCGCACCTTGACAGTCCGGGGCGGCCCGTGCTATCCTCTCCTCGCCACAAATGATAACGCAATATCATTATCGTGCGCTGAAATGATAACGCAGTGGGTATCATACAGGTTTGGTGAGGATTTCGTCATGCTTGAAGCACGCGCGCTGACCAAGTACTATGATGCGCAGCCGGCCGTGGAAAACCTGGATCTCCGCGTCGAAGCGGGCGAGATTTTCTGCTTGCTCGGCGCCAACGGCGCGGGCAAGACCACGACGGTCAACATGTTCCTGGACTTTGTACGGCCCACGCGCGGCGAGGCATGCATCGACGGCCAGTCGGTCCAGTCTGATCCCATGCGCGCCCGCGCGCGGATCGCCTACGTGCCGGAGCAGGTCACCATGTACCCGGAGCTGTCTGGGCTGGAGAACCTGCGCTACCTGCTCGCCCTGAGCGGCCGCCGCGGCCTCTCCGAGGCGCAGTTCGCGGGGTCGCTGGAGGCGGCCGGGTTGGCGGCGGAGTTCCATCACCGCCGCATGCAGGGCTACTCCAAGGGCATGCGCCAGAAAGTGGCGATCGCGCTCGCCATGGCGCGCGAAGCGAAGGTGCTGCTGCTCGACGAGCCGACATCCGGACTCGATCCGGTGGCGTCCAACGAGTTCGGTCAGGCCATCGAAGCACTGTCCGAACGCGGCGCCGCCGTCTTCATGGTGACGCACGACATCTTCCGCGCCAAGGAGACCGGCCATCGCGTCGGCATCATGAAAAAAGGCCGACTGGTGGAGACGCTGGCGACCGCTTCGGTGGACCACTCGAAGCTCGAGCGCATCTACCTCGAGCACATGAGGGACTAGTGCAATGCGGGCGGAAATTGTCGCACTGGTGGCCCGCAAGGAACTCACCCTGGCGTGGCGCGAGAGAACCATCCGAGGGCTGGGCATCGTTCTGGGGCTGCTGCTGGCCGCTTCCCTCGCCGTCAGCTGGCAGAGCCAGCGCGCCGCGCGCGACGTCTCCACGCGGCTGCAGTCGATGGCCGAAGAACAGTGGCGCGCGCAGCCCGATCGCCATCCCCACCGCGTGGCACATTTCGGGTCCTTCGCCTTCCGCGACCGCTCCGCGCTGGGCGCCTTCGACATCGGCGTGGACAGCTTTGCCGGCAACGCCATCTACCTCGAGGCGCACGTGCAGAACTCGGCGAACTTCGCGCAGGCGCGGGAGGCCACCGCGCTCCTTCGCTTCGGACAGCTCACCCCGGCGTTTGTGCTGCAGGTGCTCGTTCCACTGCTCATCATATTCATGGGCTGCGCCGCCGTGACCCGAGAGCGGGAGTGCGGCACTCTCCCCATCCTGGTGGTGCAGCTGGTGAGCAGCCGCGAGATTCTGCTCGGGAAGGCGGTCGGCATCGCCACCGCCATCGGGCTGCTGCTGCTGCCGACCTGCGCCGTCACGGCCCTCCTCCTCCACTTCCTGGCCGGCCCGACGCCGGCGCCCCATGCGCTGCTGCGCGTGGCACTGCTGGTCGTGGCGTATACGCTCTACCTCGCCACCTGGATTCTGCTCGGCGTTTGGGCTTCCAATCGCGCGCGCACAACGGCGCAAGCGCTCCTGGGATTGCTGGGGGTATGGATGGTGTGCGTGGTGTTCGCGCCAAAGCTGCTTCCCAGCCTGGGCGAGTGGCTCCATCCCTCGCCGTCCCGCCCGGAGTTCGAGCTGCGCCTTTCGGAAGAGGTCGTGAAGGGCGGCCACGGCCACAACCCCGGCGATCCCCAGTTCGAAGCCGCGAAAAGGGCGCTGCTCAAGAAGCACGGCGTCGCGAAGGTGGACGACCTGCCGGTCAACTTCAAGGGCATCGCCATGAAGCTGGGTGAGGAGCATTCGGCGGCCACCTACCAACGCCACTACTGGGCGCTGCAACGCATTTACCAGGCGCAGAACCGGCTCTCGGAATGGGGCGCGCTGCTCGATCCGTTTCTGGGGATCCGCGGATTTTCAATGGCCGTCTCCGGCACCGACTACCATCACTTCGCCGATTTCGAGCGGCAAGCAGAGGCCCACCGCTACGCCTTCATCCAGAAGCTCAACGAGATGCACATTCACGAGGTCGGCTTCCGCACGGACGGAGATCAGCGGCTCAGCCGCGATCACTGGCAGGCGTTCCCCCCCTTCGTATACCGGCACCCCTCGGTACCGTGGGCGCTGGTCCACATCGGTCCCGCCGTGGCTGGCCTCCTTATCTGGTTCGGCGTCGCGCTCGCGGCCTGCTGGAGAGCGGAGGTGCGCGCGTGACGACGCTGCTGCGCTTCGAGATTCGCCGCTTGATCGCGGCACGCACGCACGTCGCCGTGCTGACTATCCTCGCCATCGCGGGGGCCGCCTCCATCGTCTACGGCACGACCGCCATGCGCGCCCGCGGAGCGGTGCTCGACCACATTTCGGAGTGGACCCGGGCCGGCGACAACCTGTACTTTGAAACCCGCTTCAAGGACGGCGACGAGCTGGGCCGCGCGGCTTACTATCTGCGCCGCCCGGTGCCACACCGATCGGCTCCGCTGAGCGCGCTGGCTCTGGGACAGCTCGACCTGCACCCCTACTTCCTCGCGGTGCGGATCCGCGGGCTCTACGGCCAGCTCTTCGATTCCGACCTGGGCAATCCGCTGAAGGCGCTCGCCGGCAATTTCGATCTGTCGTTTGTCATCGTGTTCCTGGTGCCGCTCGCCTTCATCGGCATGAGCTTCAACCTGCTCTCCAGGGAGCGCGAGTCAGGCAGCCTGTGCCTGGTGCGCGCCAGTCCCACGCCGCTGGGACGCTTCCTGGCGGCCGGACTCGCCGTCCGCCTGCTCTTCCTGCTCGGGTTGAGCGGCGTCCTGGTGGTCGCCGGATTTCTGTTGAGCGGCGCCGACCTCGACGCGCGCTGCGCGCTGTGGCTGGGGTTCACCGCCGTGTACCTGACGTTCTGGTGCGCGCTCATCGGATGGGTTGTGTCCTGGGACCGCTCGTCCGCGCTGACCGCGGTGATGCTGGTTGGGTGCTGGCTGGCGCTGACCGTCATCGGGCCGGCCGCGCTCAACGTGGGCGGCGCCGCGCAGCCGGACACCAACGGCGCGCTGATCGCCATCGGCCAGCGGCAGGCCATGAACGCCGGCTGGGATCGGCCCGCCGCGGAGACGCATCGTGACGCCGCGCGGCTCAATCCGCTCTGGGAGTCGTACCGGCCAGGCGCGGAGCCTGCCTGGGCCGGCTATTTCGAGATGCACGAGGTCGGGGACGCCGCGGTGGAGGCCGAGGCGCGCGACTACTTCGAGACGCTTCGGCGACAGGGAGAGCGCGTGGAGACGATCAGCAGCCTGCTGCCTCCGGTGGCGACTCAGCTTGCCTACGATCGCCTCGCCGGCACCGACATGGAGAGCCATCTCGAATACTTTTCCTTCGTCGCGCACGCGCACCGAGACATGAAGAACGCGCTGCTCCCGGACATCATCCGCGGCCGCAAGTTGACGAAGGCCGAACTCCTCACCTGCGCGGACCGCTTTGCGGAGGCCGTCTTCACTCCATCGCCCGGCCTGCCGCTGAAGTCCCTCGCGACCCAGGCGCTCATCACGCTGCTCCTGCTCGCCCTGGCGGCGCGCGGGCTGCGCCGGGTGGAGCAGGCGCTGTGATCGCGGAGGTCCTCGGCAACCACTCGCTCGACGACGCGCTTGCCGACCTCGAGGGCGCTTTCGAGGGCCTCGAGGGGGCCAGCGGGGAGGTGCGGCTCAAGCGCCTCCAGCGGCTCGTCGGCAAGCTCTCCGCGCTGGTGGCCTGTCCGAAGTGCCGGCGGGCCAGTCGCGCCTGCCCGCCGGACCGCGGCCGCGTGGCCCGTCTGCAGCGATGGGCCGCGCGCGCTTGCGGGGAGCTGGAAAAGGCCATGGCCCGCCTGGGCCGGCGGCCCGAGGAGCTGGCCTACTTCCAGCAGGTCACGCAGTGCTGCCGCGAAGAGGCGGCGCGCGCCGCGATCACGCGGAACGCGCGGGTGCTGTTCATCGGGTGCGGCGCTTTCCCGCTGTCCGCCCTGGCGCTGGCCGAGCAGATCGGATGCCGGGTCACCGCCCTCGATTCAGATCCGGAGGCAGTGCTGCTGGCACGGGGCGTGATCGAGGCGCGCGGACTGGCTGATCGGGTAGACGTGCGGCTGGGTCACGGCGAGAAGACCGGCGCGGCCGGGTACAGCCACGTGCTGGTGGCCTCCCTGGTCGGACGCAAGCGCGCCCTGCTGGCGCGCCTTGCCGCCAGCAGCGCCGCCGGGACCGTGCTGCTGGTCCGTTTCGGGAACGGCCTGCGTCGACTCTTCAACTACGGGCTGCAAGCGCCACCGCCGCCCTGGTCGCCGCGGGAAGTGATGCGCCAGAAGGCAGGAGTGTACAACACGATGATCTGCAAACTGAGGCCGAGCTTTGGCAAGGTCCTGCTGGTCGGAGGCGGCCCGGTCGCGGTCTCGATGGGCGTCCTGCTGCGCCGCCAGCATACCGAGCGGCTGGACCTGATGGTGCGACGCACGCCCGCCGGAGAGATGCTTGCCCGGGAAACCACCGCGGCCGGGGGGGTGCTGACCGCGAACGCCACCCGTGAGGAGTTCACCGCGCTGTCCGGCGCTTTCGCGCCCGATGCCCTCCACGTCGGTGCGGACGGACTGCGAGAGCGCTACGACATGATCGGCCTCTGCGTGCCGGCGGACGCCTGCGCCGAGGCCCTGGACAGCCTGCTGGAGCGGGGATGCGTCGGCCCGACCACGACGGTGGTCCTGCCGTCTTCCGGGTTGGGAGCGGGCTCGCAGGTTGGCGAGGCGCTCCGCCGCCGCGGCCTGGGTCGCACCGTCGTGGCCAGCTTGTCCAATTTTTTTGCCGCCGCCAAGCCGGATGGATCCCGCGCCCGGGTCATGGTCAAGGGCGTCAAGCGGAAAGTCTATCTCGGACTGTCGCGGCCCCATCCGCCCACCCGGGCCGCGCTCCACGCGCTGCTGCGAAGCGCCGGCGTGGAGGTTGGCGAGGCTGCGTCGACGCTGGAAGCGGAGAGCCGCAACATCACCATGTTCGTGCACCCTCCGCTGTGCATGAACCGTTACGCGCTGGAGGCCATCTTCCGCCGCAACGTCGCGCCGGCCTGGCTGTACAAAATCCATCCCGAGGGTCCCATCACGCTCGACGCCATGCACGCCATGGTCGCGCTTTTCGAAGAAGTCATGGAGGTGCTGGGCCGGCTCGGGATCCCGCGCTTCAACTTGATGCGCTTCCTCGCTGAGGACAACTACCCGGTGCCAACCGAGTATCTGCCCACCGACGAGCACGAGCGCTTCGACGAGCGGAGCCACCGCGAGAAGGCGATGCTGCTCTTCGTCTACTACGCCGGCCTGCTGGTGGACCCGTGGTCGACGCCGGACGCGGAGGGACGCTTCCACCCCTTCTCCGCAGTGCCCATGCCCCGTCTGCGGGATTGCGTGGAGGGGCCAGAGCGGGTCCCCCGCATCCCCCTTGAGGACTACCGCGGGCTGCTGGTCCTGGAGGGGCTCGCCGCGGCGCTGGGCGTGGCGGTCCCCACGGTTGCGCGGATGAACCGCACGTTTGAGGCCTTCGCCGGCGATCTCGGGCTGGAAGGGCTGCAGGCGGATGCCCGGGTACTGGGCGCGCGCCTCTCCCGGGGCGCATGAACTCCGGCCTCGTCGCCGCGCTGCTCGCGTCGCTCAGCTTCAGCCTGATGAACGTGTGCGCCCGGGAGTTGTCCACCGCGATGCCGGTCACCGAGACCGTATTTCTGCGCGGCCTGATCGGCGTGGCCATCACGCTGGCGGTGATGCGCGCGCGGCGCGTGCGGCTCGCCTCGCCCCGTCCCTGGCTGCTGTCCAGCAGGGGACTGATGGGCGGAGGCTCTCTGCTGGCCACCTTCTACACGGTGGCTTACATGAAACTTGCCGACGCCAGCATCCTGGCCAACCTCGCTCCGCTCTTCGTGGTGCTGGGAGCCGCCTTGCTGCTGGGCGAAAAACTGCCGGCGCGCTGCTGGCCGGCGTTCGGCGCCGCGTTCGCCGGCACGCTGCTCATCGTCGAGCCCGGCGCGGGGACGCTGCAGAGCACCTGGGCGGCGGTGGGGATCGTGGGCGCCGTGCTGGCCGCCGGGGCGTCGCTCTCCATCCGCTCGCTCAGCCAGGATCACCCCACCGAGACCATCATGCTGGCGTTCCTCGGCGCGGCCGTTCTGATGCCGCTGCCCTTCGCCGGCGAATTCATCGCGCCCCGCACGGCCGACGTCCCCTGGATTGCGGGCATGGGCGCCGCGTCGTTCGCCGGCCAGTGGTGCCTCACCCGCGCCTACACGCTCGCGCCGACCGCGGAGGTGGCCGCTGCCCGCTACACCGGCATCCTCTTCGATCTGGGCTTCGGCTTCGTCCTTTGGGGAGAGCTGTTGAGCGCCCCGCACGTCGCGGGCGGCATGGGGATCGTGGTCGGCTGCCTCATCCTGCTGTGGCCGGAGCTGGCGCGCAAGCCGGTACCCGCCAGGGTCTGGTGAGACGCCGAGACGCTCCCGCCTGCTCGGTCGGCGGCAACTGCTGCTCCGTGAGCGCAGCCCCGGGCCAGCGCAATCGAACGCTTGATATAGTGATAATGAACCATCATAATCATAACAGCATGCCTTTAAATCATGACCCCCTTGAGGCGGACCCGATAGTTGCACCCCTGGCGTGGCGCCGGCGATGATCGTGCTGGCGCTCCTGGCGGGGGCGCTCTACCTGGTT
>VGFD01000240.1 GCA_016868975.1 Armatimonadota bacterium
CTTCAAGGCGATCGGCGCCGGCAGCACGAGCGTTTTGCTCCGCTACGGCCGGGCGGACACCCCGGCCAGAACCCAGTACCTTGGCGTTACCGTCGCGAAATAGGTGCGCGTCCTGGTGATTCTCTGCGCGCTGCTGGTGGCGGCGCCCTCACTCGCCGCCGAAGGAGCCGCCGTGCACATCGAAGACCTCGCGTGGCTCTCTGGCGACTGGCGCGGTGAGGACCCCTCGGAGGATTTCGAGGAGCGCTACACGACCGCCGCGGGCGGCACCATTCTCGGCACCAGCCGCATCGTGCAGGACGGCAAGGCGGTCCACGTCGAGTTTCTGCTGATCGAGGAAAAGCCGGAGGGGATATTCCTCACGGTCATCCTGCCCGGCCGCAAAAACATCCTCTTCCAGCTCAAGCAGGCCGATGCCTCGACGCTGGTCTTTGAGGCGGACAACGAGGGCATGCCGGAGCGCCTCACCTACCTTCGCACCGCGGACAACCGTCTCACCATCCGCCTGGAGAAGCAAGGCCGCGCCATCGATTTCAAGCTGAAAAAGGCGGGCGCGTCCCTCATCCTCGAGTGACTACAGGAATCTTCCAGCCTCCCTGGCTATCCTGGAATCAACCTGGGAGCCGTGGAGAAGCCTGCTTGAACGTTCCCGTCGTAGCCGCCGCCCCCTCGCCCGTCGCGACGCTCGCGAGGACGGGCTTGCAGCGCATGGACGCGGCCGAGACGCGCGAGGCCAGCCGCCGGCTTGGGGACCGCTTCCTCGGACAGATCCAGAAGGACCCCGGCGCCACCGCCGACGAGAAGGCCCTGGCCGCCGCCGCAGACACCGCCTGCGGCAAGCGGCTCTCCGTGGAGTCGGCCGTTGAAGGCCATCGCATCGCCCTGAAAGTCCTGGCCGGCGGACTGCAGGGCCCCCTCGCCCAGGTCATCGCCCGAGTTGGCGCGGACACGCTGTCCGCCGCCTACGACGACGAGGACGCCCGCAAGCTCGGCACAAGCTTTCTGGCCAGCGTGCAGCAGGCCGCCACCTCCCCCGCCGACCGCGCCCTCGCGGAAACCGCCGCGGCCGCGAGCGGCGCCCGCCTCACCGAGAGCAGCGCCCGCGAGGCGCAGGCAGCCGCGCTCAAGACGCTCGCCAGCCCATCCGCCGCCTCACCTCTCAAAGCCCTCGCCCATTTCGGCACCCAGACCGCCAACGTCGCCTACGACAACGAGGACGCGCGGGCCATGGCGCGCCACGTGCTCTCGGGGATCTCCACGCACGTCGGCGGCGACGTCGGCACCGCCGCGCTCCTCGCCCACGACGCCAGCGGACGCAAGATGACCAACGAGAGCGCGCGCGGCGTGCAATCCGCCGCCTTCAAACTTTTCGCTGAGAATCCCACCGCCACCCTGGAAGAAATTGCCCCGAAAATCGCCGCGGCCGGCATGCAATCGGCCTGCGATGAAGAAGACGCGCGCACCATCGGGGATGGCTTTCTGGCCGGCCTCGCCAAACACTCCACCCGACCCGAGGTAAAGGAATTCGCGGACGCAGCGCGGGGAATTGCCGGAAAACGCCTCGCCCAGGAAAGCGGCGCCGCGGTGGAAAGAGCCGCGTTGCAGCGCATTGCGGACGGCGTGGCCGGGGATCCGCTGGAGACTTCGCTGGCGCGCCTGGGACTGAAGGCGGCCGAGCTTGCTTACGACAGCGAAGACGCCACGACCATTTCCAAAGCCGTGATGACGCGGTTGTCGTCCAGTGACGACGCGCGCGTGAAAACCCTCACGACGCTCGCGGCGAAAACCGCCAGGAAATTGCCGGAGGAATTCGCCGGCACGGTCGGGCAGCGGATTTTGCAGGCCATCGTGGACCGTCCGGGCGAGGCCAGCAACGACGCCACGCGGGCCGGGCTGCAGCAGGCCGCTGAAATCCAGCGGGATATCGCCGACACCATCGATCGCGGCCTCCCCGGCAAGGAGGCCGCGCTCGCGCAGGCCAGCGGACGGCTGGTCGACATCGGGACGCGCATGAGCGAGCTTTACACCATTGACGCGCCGCTGGTGAAGCGGCTGCACCTGTACGCGAAAGTCGCGAAAATCGGCCTGCTCGGGACCGGTGGCGGCCTGCTCGGCCTCATTCTCAGCGGCTCGCCCATCGCGGCCGGAGTCGCGCTGGTGGGAGGCGCCGCACTGATAGGCGGGTTCATCGGGCAGATGAAGGTCGGCGCGCAACACAGCAAGGTGGGCGCGGAGGCCATGCGCCTTTGGCACGAGCAGCAGATGCTGACGACGTCCGCGGATATGCTGCAGAGCGACGTTGATTCCACGAAACAGGCGCTTGCCGACGTCCGCGCCGCGCTGCGCGAGACGGATGCGGAGCTGGCCAAGGGAACCTTCGAGAAAATCATCGCCGCGCCGGTCAATCCCGACACGGTGAACGTCGAGGAAGACGTGGTCACCATCGGCGGTCTGAAAATCCCCCGCCGGACGGCCTCCGAGAACGAGGACGCCCGGCGGAAAAGCGCGGGGCAGGAGCGCACCTGACCCTCGGCGGATACCCGCCCCATGCGATGGCTTCTCTCGTGCGCCATCCTCTTGATGGCGCTGCTTTCCCCGGCGCTTGCGGCGCCCCGCCCGTCCCGTGCGCCAGACACGGGCGGCAACGCGCTGGAAACAGGCAGCGCAGCGGGCGGCTCTGCCGGCCCCTCCCTTGTCCTGCAGCAGGGCCACTCCGGTTGCCTGTTCGACGTGCAGATGACGGCGGACGGTCGGCTGATGCTGACCCTTGGGGCGGGCACCCTGAAAATCTGGGACGTCGCCTCGCGCAAGCTGCTGGCCACGCTGCCGTGCGGCGGCACCGCGATTCATCTGTCGCGGGACGGAAGGCGCGCGGCGGTTATTTCTGGCGACGAGGTACGCGTCTTCGACATCCCCAACGCGGCGCTGCTCGGTAAATTTCCTGCCGAGGGCGGGGTGGCGCTGTCGGGCGACGGCCAGACAATCGCGACCGGCGCGGGCCAGGAAACCGTACTGCTGGACGCCGCCTCCGGAAAAACCCTGCGGCGCTTTGCGGCGCCCTGCCGCGACCCTGTTTTCAGCCCGGACGGCAAGAGCCTGCTCAGCGGCACCGCCTGGATCGATCTCTCCAGCGGCACGCTCCGCCAGATTCGTCGGCGGAGTTCTCCTCGGACGGGCCGCGCGACTCGCATCCGCAGGAATGCCTTTTCGCGTGCATGGGAGAAATCCGCTACGTCGCTTTCCTCCACGAAGCGGAAAAGCGTGCCGTCAGGCAATTTCGGGCTTACGAGCGCGTCATGGAAGCGTTGCCGGAGGACCGCGACCTGTTTCGCCGCATCTTGCGTGACGAGGAGCGCCACGCCGCCTACACCGGCGAGCAGCTCGAGCGCTGGCGAAGCGAGGGCCGCGCAGCCGAGGTTCGGCGCGCGCTGATGGCCGTTCGCGCGGAGCGTTTCGTCGAAAACGCAAAAGGCTTCGGCAACGGCCTAGCTGCGGCCGCCGAACTGAGTCTCGCCCAACGCGTGCATTCGGTCACGCCCCCAGCCTCAGTTCACAAACCTTTTACATCTCGTTCATTTTAAGTTAACAATTTTAGCCGCAATTCAGGTAGACAACAGCGTCTTACGCTGGGAGAAGGTTGTTACGGAAGACAAACATTATGGTTCCGCAACGATTGCGCGGGGAGGAAGACTTCGAGATGGCTATCAGCAACATCTTTGCAATGATGCAGATGCAGCAAGTGGACGTGCAGCGCAGCCAGTTCCTCGGCACGGTGGGCGGCGGCGCGGCAGGGTTCGGGGGGCCGATCGACACCTTCAGCGGAAACCTCGGCGGGATGAACCTGGGCGGCGGATTCCCCGGCCTGGGTGGTGGCCTCAACCCGATGATGTTCGCGGGCGGCGGCTTCGGATTGCCGTTCGGCGGCGGGTTCGGCGGCGGGTTCAACCCGATGATGATGATGAACCCGATGATGATGCTGATGTTCATGCTGATGTCAATCATGCAGCAGGGTCAGCAGGGCCACCGGCCGGGGTTCCCCGGCCAGCAGGGCGGCCCGTTCGCCGCGGCCGGCGTCGGCCCCAACGGCCCCTGGGCATTCGCTGGAGCAGGCAACGGCGACGTGAAATTCGGCCAGGGAAATCCCGATAAATGGTATTTCGGCCACGGCAATCACAAAGTCACCAAGACCGACTACGGCCACATTGACGAGGGTGGCAACACCAAGATCGTCTACGACGAGAAGAGCAAGACCGGCTACGTGTACACGAAGGCCGTCGCGCACGCCGAAGCGTGGCAGCTCTCAGAGGTCCGCTCGAACTGGGAAGGCAAGTCCGCCTCCCCCATCATGCTCGACATGGACGGCAATGGCCGCCCCGACGTCAAGAACGGCGAGTGGAAGCCGCACGCCGAAAAGGGCGACCAGGGCGCGCACAAGATCAATTTCGACCTCAACGGCGACGGCAAGAAGGAGCTCACCGAGTGGACCGGCGGCAAGGACGGCCTGCTCCTGAAGCTCTCCGACGAGCAGAAGGCCGCCTACGACAAGAACGGGCGCCTCGAGGTCTCCGGCAAGGAGCTGTACGGCGACGAGGGCGGCAAGTACGCTGACGGTTACGAGAAGATGCGCAAGCTTTCCGACGCGAACAACGACGGCAAGCTGGGCGGCGACGAGCTGAAGAACCACTACGTCTGGCAGGATGCCAACCGCGACGGCATCGTGGACAAGGGCGAGATGACTGCGGCCCAGAAGGCCGGCATCACCGAAATCAACGCCACGCACGGCGGCGACTACCAGTCGTCCTTCAAGGTCAACGGCCAGGAGCGCAAGACCTGGGACTGGTGGCCCACGACCTGGAACTGATTCCCTCTGACATCGACAGAGGCAGGGGCGCGGCGCAACGCTGCGAAGTCCGTGAGGGTCGGCGAGGCGCCGGCCCTCACTTCTTTTCTGGAGCGCTTGATGGACAAGCTCGACGGCCTTTCCTTCGGAAGCCCCGCGCTGTGGTTCGAGGAAGGCGTGATGTGCCTGCGCCAGGGGGACGCGGCCCGCGCCCTGCAGCAGCTCGAGCGGGCCGCGCCGCACTATGCGGATGACCCCGAGCTCCACTCGTTTCTTGGCTCCGCGCACTACGCGCTGGACAATTACGACGCGGCCTACGAGGAATTTGCGCGGGCCGTTTCCTTGCAGCCGGACAATCCAGCGCACCACGCCGATCTGGGCAACGCCGCAATGATGCGCGGCGAGCTGCAAGAAGCGGTCGGTTACTTCGAGCAGGCCATCGCGCTGCAGCCGGAGCGCGGCCGTTATTCCTACCTGCTGGGATGTCTCCTGTCGGAAAAAGCCGGCCAGCCCCAAGACGGGCTTCCTTATCTTGAGGAGGCGGCGCGGCGCGAGCCCCGCAACGCGGAGTTCCGTCTGTGGCTGGGCCTCGCGCTGCAACGCA
Source organism: Armatimonadota bacterium (assembly GCA_016868975.1). GTDB lineage: Bacteria > Vulcanimicrobiota > Xenobia > RGZZ01 > RGZZ01 > VGFD01. Next base: position 5,445 of record VGFD01000240.1, read on the forward strand.
TGAAGCGCCACGATGAGGCGCTGCCCCACTTGCAGGCGGCGCGCGAGGCGGATCCCCGCAACGCCGACTGCGCGTACCACCTCGGCGTCTGCCATCTGTCCCGCTACGCCTTGCAGGACGCGCTGCACGCGTTCAAGGCGGCCATCGATCTCGATCCCGGTCCCGCCGAGCACTGGGGAATTCTCGGGCGGACGTTGTTCCAGGCGGCGAATTACGAGCTTGCGGCCGACGCGCTCCGCGAGGCCATCAAGAGAGACGGGGACAATCCCTATTATCACAACATGCTGGGCGCGGTGCTGTCCGCGGCGGAACGCCCGCAAGAAGCGCGCGCCGCATTTCAGCAGGCGACGGTGATCGACCCGGAAAATCCGGAGTATCGCTACAACCTGGGCACCGCCTGTCTGGCCACCGGCGACCCGAGCCGCGCGGAAGACGCGCTGCGGCGCGCCGTGGCGCTGGCGCCGGAGCGCGGGGATTACTGGAAGAACCTCTCGCTGGCGCTGCACGCCCTTGGGAAAAGCGAGGAAGCGGCCAGCGCGCTGGAAAACAGTCGACGTTATTCGGAAGGGAGCGACGTGCATGCTTGAGAGCGGAGTGCGGCTGGCCTATCAATTCCAGCCCGGCCAGGAGCTGATTTATCGGGCCACGACCCAGGTTAATCAGAACGTCTCGGACGCCGGCCGCATCCTGGGCAACCAGAAATCATCCTGGGAGTCGGTGGTCACCATGCGCACTCTGACCGTGGACAGCGACGGGACCGGGCACGTCGTGCTGATCACCGTGCCGACCCGCGAGCAGCCCCAGGGACATCCCCTGGGACATCCGCTGACCCGACAGGTCCTCTACATGCGGATGGAGCCGAACGGTCGGCCGCTGGACGTGGCGGGGGCATATCCGCCGGCCGTGTATTGTTTCCCGGATGCGCCGGTGATGAGTGGAGGCACGTGGAACACCGATTCGCAGGTTCCGTTTCCGATGCTCGGCCAGAACATCACCCTGGTCAACACGTACCGCGTGCAGGGGCGCGCGATTGCAGCCGGCTACAACTGCGTCCACGTCGAGATTGCCTCCGACGAGAACAATTTTGACGCGCCGCTGCCGGACGGCAGCCAGATCGTGAAAGTGCAGACCTCGACGAAGGGCTCGTTGTATTTCGCGGCCGACGAGGGATTCGTCGCGAGCCTGCGCGTGGAGACCCACTCGGCGCCGCGCATCGGCACGGCCCTTTACGAGACGGTGACGGTGTACGAGCAAGAATTGACCCAGGTGCGGCAAGTACAGTGAATCCCGCCGCGCTGCAGAATTATTCCCGGGGCACAGAGCGCCTCGAGGCCGGTGACATTGAGGGCGCCATCAGTTTTCTCGAGCTGGCCGTCCAGCAGAACGTCGCGCACGCATCGGCGTGGTGCAGCCTGGGCCTCGCGTACCACAACGCGGGCCGGCTGCAAGAAGCCATCGACGCGTACAACCGCAGCATCGAGATCGACCCGCACTCGGTGTCTGCCTACACCCACCTGGCCAACGCGTACGGTCGTCTCGGCCTGTTCGGCGCGGCCGCGGAACAGTTCCACAACGCGCTGTCGCTGGACGAGAATTTCCCGTACGCCGTGCTCGGCCTGGCCTCCGCGTACGACCGCCTGGGAGACGTCGCCCAGGCGCAGCACTGGTACCGCCGCGCGCTCCAGATGGACCTGGACGCGGCCTACCGCCAGCGCGTGGAAGCACGCCTGCTGGAGATCTAAATTGGCGCTGGCCGGGGTCGTGCGATCACTCCACCCGAGCAGCGGAGAGTCGTTGGGCGAATATTCGCACGGTTCCCTCCGCGGTGCTTGACGGTCCGAATAGAGGGACACGTCAAGACCGCGGATGTGACCGGGAAACTACACTTTGACCGGAATCATGCTGAGAACCCTGTCCACCAGTTTGCGGATGCCCTTGTTGATGTCTTTTGGCCCGGGCCCGAGCATGTACGCGGGGGTCGTGACGACGCGATTGGTTTCATCGACGGTGATGCCTTCCACCGGCTGTTTCTCGTGACACGCGCCCATTTTCTCCAGCGTGCCGGCCGTACCCGCGTCGTTGCCGATGGTCAGTGTCACGCCCTTGATTGCGGCCGCGATCAGGGCGGGCGCGATGCAGATGGCGCCGATCGGCTTCCTCTCGCCGGCCACCTCCTGGATCAAGCGCTGCACCTCGTTGTGCACCGTGGCGTCCGCGCCCTTCGCGCCGAAATCGCACAGGTTGGTGACCGCGCCGTAGCCGCCCGGAATGATCAGCGCGTCCAGCTCGGCGGCCTTCACGTCCTTGACGTCGCGAATTTCGCCGCGCGCGATGCGGGCGGACTCCACCAGCACGTTGCGGGTTTCTCCGGTTTCTTCGCCGGTCAGGAAATTCACCACGCGCGCCTGGGGGACATCCGGCGCCATGCACACGATTTCCGCGCCGGCCTCGTCGAGCGCCAGCAAGGTCAGGACCGACTCGTGAATTTCCGCGCCGTCCTTGAAGCCACAACCGGAAAGCAATACGCCCACTTTCGCCATTGTCGTTTCCTCCTTCACGATGAAAAGCGGGCGGACGCTTCTCCTATCGGGCGGACGAGCCCTTCTTGGCGCCGTCACACACCATGCAGGACCACATCATCTCGTAGGCC
>VGFD01000241.1 GCA_016868975.1 Armatimonadota bacterium
GGTCCGCGGCGCAAGTCTGATCATGAATTGAAGCCCCGGGCCGCGGACCACTAAGCCCCAAATCGGTTTGGTCGTGGCGCGCGACACGCCCGGGTCAGTTGATGGCGAAGCGACTTGTGGCGCGCCACTAAGGCAGTTCCCGCTTGCCGCCTTGCTCGGTGCCGTCGAAGAAGCGCTGGATGTGGTGCCCGCCGGCCGGATCCATGTTGCGCCAGAAGATATAGTCGGGTGAGTGCTGCGGAATCCCTGTCTTTTGCATCACCATGCGCAGCGACTGCAAGCCCGCCACGCCCGCCTTCACGTTCGCCGGCAGGCTCGATGGGTGAATGTAGTTTTCCGCGAAGTGCCACAACGGATCCATTTTTGAGCCCGTGTAGAAGACATTCTCCGGCTTGACGCCGGCCAGCTCGTAGTCTTCCTTCGCCGCGCCCGGCGCGAGGGCCAGCACCTTCACGTGGTTGCGGATCAGGTTCTTCCAGCGGCCGCCGTCCTCGCGGGACAGCATGGTGAGCGCCAGCGCCGTCTCGCACCCGCCGCCGCTGTGCGCGATGAGCTGCACGTCGCGGCCCGCCGCCAGGCTCTGGCGGATCTCGTCGTGGACCGGCTTTACCACCGCGTCCAGCCGATAAATCTTCTTGCGCACCCAGGAAACCGGGATCATCTTCGTCTGGAGCGCCTTCAAGTACATCCAATCGCAGGCGATGCGGCTCACGTCGTAGGCGATCGTTTTTCCCACGCCCTCGTGAATCGCGATGACCGGCTGATCCACGTTGGCCCCGTGCGAGGGCCCCTGGGCCAGGAACAGGCGCCGAATCTGGTCCTCCTGGGTGGAGCGCGGCTGTTGGATCCCGTCCACGTAGATCACCACGCGGTTGTTCTTGACCGCTTCGGCGGGGATGTCAGGCCCGCCGGGCGGGATGTCCGGCGTCGTCGTGCCGGGCAGCTTCAAGTCCACCATGCTGCCGTCGGGACGCTGCATGAAGACGAGCCCATGAAGCTCCGGCGGCTCTTCCGTGGCCGTCGCCCTGTCGCGGACGTAGCGAGCGATGCCCTGCAACAGCTCGAGCGGGTTGAACGACATCGGCGCGGGCTGGCTGACCGTCCCGGAGGAGGATGCGGTCACACCCGACAGGGTCACCGCGTCCGCCGGAACGGACGGCGACGCCGATCGCGGTGACACCGGCGTCATGGGAGCTTGCGCCCGTGCGATCTCAGGAGCCCCAACCACCATCCGAGCTTCGTCCTTTCCTAAGGCTGATCGGAAGGCCCCACTTCCGACCCATTGCGGCATGGAAAGTATGCGGCGGCCGAGCGGTCCAGGTCCACCAACAATTGTAAACTTACCGCCGGACCCGCTTTTCCACCAGAATTGTCACGCTCCGCACGCCCCACTGGAAGCACCGGCTACTGCTCGGCATCCACAGGTCGATGATCTTGCCCTGGATGGCCCCGCCGGTGTCCTGCGCCACGCCCCAGCCGTAGCCAGGCACGTACATCCGCGTCCCAAACGGAATCACCCGGGTGTCCACCGCGATGGTACCCGGCCGGGTGTACGCCCCGCTCGCCGTATAGCCGCGCAACGCGTACGCCGTGGTCATCACCCGCATGGGGACGTAGGTGCAGCCGGGCCGCGTTCCGTGCGGGCCGCCACGCTGCTGGACGGCAAGCGCGCCCCGCAGCTGCGCAATCCGCGTGAACTGACGGGCGAGCAGCGCGGCGGCAGGCTCCGGATCTTCCGGCGTGGGCGCCGGCCCGGTGGGCGCAGTGGCAATCGCCGGCTCCAACTCCAGCGGGCTGTTGCTGTACATGGGCGCGCCCGTGGCGGACGCGGTGGCCAGCATCAAGCCCAGAGCGACAATAACAAGTACCTGCAAGCGTGGCATTGCGGTTCCCCCTCCAGTGGCAATGCGGCGGTGGCAGCGCGCCGGCGAAGAATACTCCTCAAGGGAGGCGCCATGTTGGGCGCCCCGCGCCCGTATTCCTTCCCCGGGAGTGCCGAAGGAACGCCCCAGACGGTGCTGAATACTCCCGCCGCAATCGCAACCGAATCGAGGAATACTGGAATGACCGTGCAGACCTTCAAGTTCACCTACGCCACCATGGGAATGGGCAACCAGGACGCCTTTCACGACGCTTTCCAGAAGTCACTGGAAACGGAGCGCGCCGCCTTCGGCAAGACGCACGGCCACTGGATCGACGACCGCGAGGTGGCCGGCCCGGGCACGTTCGAAGATCGCTCTCCCATTGACCGCGATCTCCTCATCGGGCATTTCGCGACCTCCACTCCCGACATCGTGAAAGACGCCATCGCCGCCGCGCGCCGCGCGTGGCCCGGGTGGCGCGACACCCCGTGGCCCGAGCGAGTGGCCGTCCTGCGCCGCGCCGCCGAAAGGATCAGCGAGGAAAAGTACGATCTCGCCGCCCTGATGAGCCTGGAGATGGGCAAGAACCGCCTTGAGGCCATGGGCGACGTGGAAGAGTCGGCCGACCTCATCCGCTACTACGTCCAGCAGATGGAGGACGCGAAGGGCTTCGAGCAACGCCTGGGCAGCCTCACCGACAACGAGAACACCCGCAGCGTGCTGCGGCCGTTCGGCGTGTTCGCGGTCATCTGCCCCTTCAACTTCCCGCTCGCCCTGGCGGCGGGTCCCAGCGCCGGCGCCCTGGTGGCGGGCAACACCGTGGTGTTCAAGCCCTCGTCCGACGCTCCGGGGATGGGCTTGCGACTGGCGAAGATCTTCCACGCCGCCGGCATTCCCAGGGGGGCGTTCAACGTGGTGACCGGCGCCGGGCAGACGTTCGGCGACGCCATCACCGCGCCCGACGGAGTGGACGGCTTCCTGTTCACCGGCTCCAAGGAGACCGGCATGCACTTGATGCACCAGTTCAGCAAGGCATTTCCGCGCCCGGCCATTCTCGAGCTGGGCGGAAAAAACCCGGCCATCGTCATGGAGTCCGCGGATCTCGACAAGGCCGCCGAGGGGATCATGAAGTCCGCCTTCGGGATGGGCGGCCAGAAGTGCAGCGCCTGCTCGCGTGCTTACGTCCACGAGGCGGTGTATGACAAATTCATCGACCTGCTGGTGGAGAAGACTCGCAAAATCAAGATCGGCGACCCCACCGAGCGCGACGTCTACCTGGGACCCATCGTGAACCAGGCGGCGGTGGACCGCTACCAGGAGTGGGTCGAGCAGGCCCGCCAGGACGGTGGAAGAATCGCCCACGGCGGAAAGCCTCTCACCGACGGCAACCGGGCGCGCGGCTGCTACGTGGAGCCCACCGTGGTGACAGATCTGCCTCTTGATCACCCGCTCTTCTACACGGAGATTTTCGCGCCGGTGCTGGCGGTGGGCAAGGTGCGCTCGCTCGACGAGGCCATCGCGCTCTCCAACAAAGCGGAATACGGCCTCACCGCCGGCATCTTCACCGAGAAAAAAGAAGAGCTGGACAAATTCTTCAACGAAATCGAGTCCGGCGTGCTATACGCCAACCGCCGCACCGGCGCCACCACCGGCGCGTGGCCCGGCGTCCAGTCCTTCTGCGGCTGGAAGGGCAGCGGCTCGACTGGCAAGGGCGGTTGCGGTCCATATTACGTAATGCAGTTTATGCGCGAGCAGTCGCGGACGGTGATGACTTAAGTGGAAAATCTGACGGTAAGCTCCGACGATCTGGCCACCTCGGAGGCGCCTTGTTTCGTCACCGAGGTTCCCGGCCCAAAAGCCCGCAAGCTCATCGAGCAGGATCACGAGTTCGTGTCCCACTCGTACATCAAGGAGTACGCGCTGGCCATCCACCGCGCCCGCGGCGCCGTCGTGGAAGACGTCGACGGCAACCGCTACCTGGACCTGATGGGCGGGGTCGGCGTGGCCACCCTGGGGCACAGCCCGCCGGAGGTGGTGGAGGCCATCAAGGCACAGGCTGACCGCTTTTTGCACATCTGCGGCACGGATTTCTATTATTCGTCGTTTTCAAGCCTCGCCCAGACGCTGGCCGAGCTGGCGCCAGGGCCGGCCAAGAAAATGGTGTATTTCGGAAATTCCGGAACCGAGGTCGTGGAAGCCGCCATAAAGCTGGCCCGCCACTACACCCGGCGCCCGCACCTGCTGGCGTTCCACGGCGCGTTCCACGGGCGCACCATGGGCTCGCTCAGCCTCACCTCCAGCAAGGTGGGCCAGCGGCGTGGGTTCGCGCCCTTTCTGCCGGGCGTGCACCACGTGCCGTACGCAAATTGCTACCGATGTCCGTACGGACTGAAGTATCCGTCCTGTGAAGTGCACTGCGCCGATGTCATTGAGCGCAGCCTGCTCTCCAGCATGGTGCCCCCGGATGAGGTCGCGGCGATTTTCGTGGAGCCCATCCAGGGTGAGGGTGGCTACGTGGTGCCGCCGCCGGAATTCCACCAGAAATTGCGCGCCATGGCCGACCGGCACGGCATCCTGCTGGTCGCCGACGAGGTGCAGAGCGGCATGGGGCGCACCGGAAAAATGTTCGCCATGGAGCACTTCGAGGTAGTGCCCGACGCGATATGCAGCGCCAAGGGACTGTCCTCGGGGGTGCCGCTCGGCGCGCTGATTTCCAGGGCGGAGTACATGACCGACTGGAATCGCGGCAGCCACGGCAGCACTTTCGGCGGAAACCCGGTTTCCTGCGAGGCCGCGCTGGCCACCATCAAGGGGCTGCGCAACGGAGTCCTGGAGCACGGCGCGCGAATGGGGGCGCGGTTGGCGTCGCACCTGGAGGCGCTCAAGGAGAAGCACCCCCTGATCGGAGACGTCCGCGGCATGGGCCTGATGCAGGGAATCGAGCTGGTACGTGATCGCACCACCCTGGAGCCGGCCGACGCCGAGGCCGATCAGGTCGTGCAGATCGGCTTCAAGCGAGGGATTCTGCTGCTTCCCTGTGGGGAGAGCGTTATCCGCTTCTCGCCGCCGCTGGTCATCACCGAGCAGCAGATCGACCGCGCCATGGAAATCCTCGACGAAGTGCTGGGCGAAGTCGAGAAAACGATGGTCTGATGGAGGGTGCAGGGGGCGCCGAAGGCGACTCCCGTAAGGCGAAGCTACTTGTGTCGCGCGCCACTAAGGGGTGGGCAGGCGCATCACAAAGGTGGCTCCCTTACCCAGGGCGCTCTCCACGGTGACCTCGCCGCCCAGGCCGCGGGCGACGCGGCGGGCCACCGCGAGACCGATGCCCATCCCCGAGAACGAGCGCGTGCGCGATGGGTCGACCTGGTAGAATTTCTCGAAGATTTTCTCCTGGTTGTCCGGCGCGATCCCGATGCCCTGGTCGCGCACTTCGATAAGCACCGAGTCACCGTTGTTGTGCACCTTCAGCCAGATCTCGCCGCCGTCGGCGCTGAATTTCTGAGCGTTGGACAAGAGCTGAAAAATGCCCCGCGTCAAGAACCGCGGATGGGCCTTGACCTGCGGGGAGACCTCCGGCAATTCCAGGTGCAAGGTCAGTTTGCGCTTCTCGCGCTCGGCGGCCAGCTCTTCCACGGCTTCCCGCACGGCGGGATTGACTTCCAGCGGGCGGCCGGCCTGCTGCGGCTCCTGGGCCAGCGACAGAAAGTCGTCGAGCGTCCCGGACATCACCCGGGAGGAGCGGTTGATTTCCTTCAAACACTCCATCTGTGCGCGCGCGTCCATGTTCGACAGGCCCATTTCCAACAGCTCGGCAAAACCCCGGATGGCAGTGAGCGGCGAGGCCATCTCGTGGGCCAGCAGGGAGAGGAATTCCTTCTTCATTCCCTCCAGCTGCTGAGCGGTTTCCATGGTTTTCATGCGGGTGCGCAGCGCGGCGCGGATGCGCGAGGCCACCTCGTCCATGTCGAACGGCTTGGTGACGTAATCCACGGCGCCCAGGTCAAGCCCCTTGATACGGTCCTGCACTTCCACGCGCGCGGACAGGAAGATGATGGGGATGTCCTGGGTGGCCGGCTCCTCCTTGAGACGTTGACAGACCTCAAGCCCGTCCATGGTTGGCATCATGATATCCAGAAGAATCAGGTCAGGGGCGTCATGAAGAGCCCGGCGCAGCGCTTCGCTGCCTTCGAAGGCGGTGAAGATCTCGAAGCCCTTGGCGCGAAGGCCGGTCCGGAGCACGCGCACAATATCCTCGTTATCGTCCACCACCAGGACGCGCCAGGTGCTCGGCTGCTGTTGTGTCATGCTCTCCAATCGAGAAAGGGCCTGACCCCGCGGGCCCCAAGTTTTTCGGGAATGCCCCTGGAAGTCCTTTCCAGTACCCTCCGAAGAGGACGCCCCCCGGCGAGCGCGAACGAGTGCGCGTGACCGTCCAGAAGCACGCCGCCGCGGTGCGCGCCATGTTTGCCGCCATCACCCCGCGCTACGACCTGGTGAACACCCTGCTCAGCCTGGGGTTGGATCGCCTCTGGCGCCGCCGCGTGGTCACGCTCTCCGGGCTGAGACCGAGCGGCGACGCGGTCGACCTGTGCACCGGCACCGGCGAGCTGGCCCGCCTGCTGGCTGAACGGGCAGGGGCGCGGGGGACGGTGACCGGCCTTGACTTCTGCGAGGACATGCTGGCGCGCGCGCGCCAGAAGTACCCCCAGATCCGCTTCGTGCAGGGGGACGCGCTCGAAGTTCCCCTGCCGGACGCGTGCAGCGACGCCACGACGATGGCCTGCGGGCTGCGCAACCTGGAGAGCACGCGGCGGGGATTTCAGGAGATGAAGCGCATCACCCGCGCGGGCGGCCGCGTGCTCGTGCTGGAGCTGACTCGTCCCGACGGGCTTTTGCGCATCCCCTATTACCTGTACCTGTTTGGCGTGCTGCCGCTGGTGGGCGGCCTCGTGTCGGGGGATTTTCGCGCCTACCGATACCTCGCGAAGTCGATCGCGGAATTCTTGCCGGTCCCAGATCTCCTCGACCAGATGCGCGAGGTCGGATTCAAGCAGGTGGAGGCCGAGCCGCTCTGCGGCGGCATCGCGACCATCCTCAAGGGAGTCTCATGAAGCGACTGATTGTCCATGCCGATGACTTCAACCTGACGCCGGGCGTCAACCAGGGCATCCTGGAAGCGTTTCGCGACGGCATCGTGCGCAGCACCTCGATCATGATCAACCTGCCCGGGCTGGAAGCCTCGCTCGAGGCCCTGGACGAGCACCCCGACCTGGACGTGGGCCTGCACGTGAACCTGACCATGGGAAGCCCGCTTCTCCCGGCCGGGCAGGTCGCCACCCTCGTGAGGCCGGACGGCACCTTTCACCGCCGCCCTGGGGAGGTCACGCCCGGCATGGATCCGGCCGAAGCGGAAGCGGAGATCCGCGCGCAGGTGGCGCGCGCCGAGCAGGTCGGCCTGCGGCTCACCCACCTGGATTCCCATCACCACTTGCACGAACATCCGGAAATCACCCGCGTCCTCATCGCCATCGCTCGCGAGCGCGGCCTCGCCCTGCGCGCCTACGACGGCTCGCGCGCCCGCATTCGCGAAGCCGGCATTCCCACGCCGGATCACATCGTAATCGAATTTTACGGGGAGGATGCGGTCAACGAAGAGAATTTCCTGAGCGTCCTCCAACAGTTGAAGAACGGCACCACCGAACTGTGCTGCCACCCGGCCGTGCCAGACGATCGCCTGAAAAACCTCTCCTCCTACGCGGCCCCCCGAGAGCAAGAGCGCAAGGTCTATACCAGCGAGCGCGTAAAAGCCGCCCTGCAAGAGCATGGCGTAAGGCTGGCCTCGTTCGCCGACCTGCTGTAGAGCTTGCTGCAGCGCAGAGCGGCACGAGGTCGACCCTCAAGACTTCGTCTTCCGGGGTCAAGCAATGGTGGCGGCTCACCGTCACCCTCCCCGCGCCCGCAGGTGAATTATTTGAAAACCCCGGCGATGGCCTTTACGATCTTGAGGATATCTTCTTCCTCGGTGTCCCACGCGTCGGCCGGCTTGCCGATGCGGATGGGCAGGCTGAACGTCATGTTGGTCACGTCTTCATGCGGAAAGTCGCACACCAACTCGGCCACCGCGATGGTGTCGCGCTGCGGGTCGGCGGCCACCGGCACAATCTCTAGAAGAAGCGTCTGATCGTCGTAAAGCTGCAAGTC
>VGFD01000242.1 GCA_016868975.1 Armatimonadota bacterium
CCTGGCTGGGAGAGCGGGATTTTTGCCGCGAATTTTTCCAGCAGGCGCTGGAGACGCCGCCGGTGCCGGAAGCATCTGAATCCGAGCAGGGCATTTTGAAGAAGCTGTTTCCACAGTATTATCCCGACGTTCAGCTCGATTACCGGTGCGCGATTATTCAGAATCTCGGCTTCGTGGTCAGCCCGGTCATGGCGGTGGAATAGCGTGTACGTCGTCTACTTTCACGATGTGATGGACGGCGTGCGCGACGCCTTCGACGGGCCCTGCGGCCGCATTACCCGGGAGACCTTCGAGCGGGTGGTGTCGTTTCTGACCGCTCATTTCTCGCTGGTTTCGCTGGACGAGGCATTGGGGCGCGCGGACGATCACCGCGTGGTCACCGTCACCTTCGACGACGGTTACGCCGGCGTGCTCGAACATGCGGCGCCGGTATTGGAGCGTGCGGGCGTGCCGGCGGCGGTGTTCGTCGTCAGCGGCACGCTGGGCGATGCGGACGCGGTCCTCCACTACGAGGAGTTGGAGCTGATGTTCCGCTCAACGACGGTTTCCGCCCTGGCGCTTCCTGAGCTTGGCATGCCGGCGCTTACGCTCGATGATCCGAAAACGCGCGTTCGATGCCTCAAGCGCGTGCAGCGCGCGCTGCGGGAGCGGCCGGACAGAGAGCGCCGCGCCCTGCACGAGGCGATCATCGCGCGCCTGGGTGTGGACCGCAAGGCGCTTCGCGCCCTGCCGCAGCAGCGCAAGCTCACCCCCGCCGGGCTGCACGCGCTGGCGGCCCGCGGCTGGACCATCGGCGCGCACACGCGCACCCATCGCGCGCTCGGACGCCTGAGCGAGGCGGAAGCCCGCGAAGAGATCGCCGGCAGCCGCGCGGACCTCGCCGATGCGCTTGGCAATGCGCCGCGCTACCTTGCTTATCCATACGGGCTTTTGGAGGATATCGGCGAGGTAGCCCCGCGGCTCGCGCAAGCCGCCGGGTACGAAGCGGCGTTTACCACCATGATTGGTCCCGTCGACCGTAGCGCCAATCGCTACCTGCTGCGCCGCCTTGAATTCATCGAGCTGATCGGGCTGCAGGACGACGCGCTGCAAGCGCAGGCCCGCGCGGCATTCGGCCGCTAGCCGGCTGGGGCGGTAAACCATGGAAGCGGCCCGCGCAGAGCTAGAAGGAAGGAATCGTCCGCGTGAAATCCCCACCCGAAGTGGTGACCGCCCGCTGCGCGTAATTGGCGAGCTGACAATCGTTGATCGAAATGATCTGCGCGTTCGAGCGAAGCAGGTTGTCGATAAAATGATTCACGTACGGCGATAGCGACTTGCACAAGAAAAAATTGGAATCGAGCGGGCCGGTGATGGCCAGGCAATGATAGCCGGTTCGCTTTAGAAAGGTTGTCACCGCCTCGATCACGCCATACGGTGAGGGCTCCGCCCGGAGATCATCTTGAAAATCGTCCCCAAAGAGAATTCCGCCGTCTTTGAGCTTTTTCTCATAGGTGAAGAGATCGCGCAGCACCTGCTCGTAGCGGAGATCCGCATCGATGTAGATAAAATCAAAGAAACGATCCGGGAATGCCCGCGCAGCCTCGCGCGAAAAGGCGCGATGGATTTTCACCTGTGGCCGGTCGACGAAGCCCGCGGCCACCGCTTCGTGCACGGCATCCAAATGGGGCGCGGGATCGCCGCCGTCATACTGTGGGAGGCGCTTGCCGAGCCATTCTTTGAAGAAGCGGGCGGCGGCCTCGATTTCGCCAGGGGTATTGCCCCATCGCTCCGGCGTAAAGCGCCAGGCGTCTACCAGGTGCAATTCCCGGGGCGCGATGCGCTTGACTATCTGCCGCGAGAATGCCCCCTGGAACACGCCGACCTCGCAGCCGACGCCGCCTTTCGGGAAGAAGTCAAGGCAATCGTTCCGTCCTGAGTAGACGTAATACACCGTCTAGGAATGAACGCCCAGCGTCGCCATCTCATCGAGAATCGAGCGGCAACGCGCGGCACTGTCGGAGCCGGCTCCCCAGTCCTTGCGCACGAAGGCGAGCCGCTCAATGAGTTTCTCGAGGCGCCGGTTGGAGCGCTTGTCGAGCTCGGGCGCGAGTGGGTTTTGATAATCGAGCTGCCACTGGCGAAGCACCGCGGAATCGTTGCGCCAGCGGGTCTCACGCAGCGTGCGGCCGGCCAGCTCGCGCGCCGTGTCGGAGTCCATGCCGACGTGTTTCCATTCGGAGCCGGAGCGGGCTTCGAACTGCTGCGCCTCGGCGTCTTCCCAGACCGGCATGGTCTCGTCCACGGCCAGGAAGACGTGCAGTCCGAAACGTCCGCGATAGCGCTCGGATAGAGGACTAAAGGACACGTCGGCAGGACCCCTTCTCCACTCCGCGCAAGTTGGCTGGCGTGATGACCGCGACTCCTTACGAGATCCTGCGCGCGCGGCACGCCGAGACCGTGGCGGCATTGTTGCCCGACCTGATCGGCGTGGTCGATTTACCGCGGGTCCAGATTGAGCGCGTGCAGCAGGCGCGTCTGCGCGATCTCGTGCGGCATGCCAGGGAATTATCGCCTTTTCACGCGCGGCGCCTGGACGTAATCGATGCGGAGAATTTCGCGCTCGAACAATTGCCGATCATGACGCGCAGCGACATGATGGCGCATTACGATGACTTGCTCGCCGATCGCCGCCTCACGCTTGCGGAGATCAACGCGCACCTCGCGCGGCTCGAAAAAGGGGGTCCTGGCGCGGCCCCCGGGGGCGACGCGTACTTGCTCGATCAATATCACGCCGTGATGTCGAGCGGCTCCAGTGGATTGCGCGGGGTGTTCGTGTACGACTGGGACGCCTGGGCGATCGCCTATATTGCATACTTCCGCATGCTGCTGCGCGCGCGCCGCCGGGAGCAGCGCTTCTACGAAGAAGTGGCCGCCGTGATCGGCGCGATGAACGCGGCGCATACGAGTACGGCGCTTTTCCAGACGTTCTCGCGCAAGGTGAAGCAGGTCGTTTTCTCGGTGACCGCGCCTCTGGAACAAATGGTCGCTGGTCTGAATGAGGCGCAGCCCACCATCTTGCAGGGATATCCGTCCGCCATGGCCCTACTCGCTCGGGAGGCACGTGGCGGACGCCTGCACATCGCTCCGAAAGACATATGCGTGAGCGCCGAGCCGTTGCTGCCAGAAATTCGCGACGCGCTCGCAGAGGTGTGGCATGCGCCCGTCTGGAACGCCTGGGGAACGTCCGAGGCCGGTTGCATGGCGATGTCGTGCGGCCAGGCGACCGGCATGCACTTGAGCGAAGATCTCGTCATCGTGGAGCCGGTTGACGATGAATATCGGCCCGTTCCGCCTGGTAGACGCGCAACGCGGGTGCTCGTGACCAACCTGTTCAACAAGGGGTTGCCGCTCATCCGCTACGAGATTTCCGATGAGGTTACCGTCCTCGATGAGGCGTGCCCGTGCGGCTCGCAGTTCTTGCGCATCGCCGACATCCAGGGGCGCCGTGAGGAGTGGTTTCGCTACGGCGATGTGGCGGTGCACCCCGTGCTGTTCCGCGACCCCCTGGGTTTGACGCCGAACGTTGTGGAATATCAAGTGCTGCAAACTGCGCGCGGCGCTTCGATTCGGGCGTGCATCGGCGGGTCGGTTGATTTCCCGGCGCTGGCGGCGAAAATAGAAGATTCGTTGCGTGCCATGGGCGTGCTTGATCCACGCATTGAGATTGGAGAGGTCGATGCGTTGCCGCGCGGCGCCACCGGCAAAATTCAGCGATTCATTCCGCTGGCGAGGTAATGGAAACCGTCGAGCGCCTCCGTGCGGACTGTGTCGTCGTCGGGGGCGGCGGCGCGGGCCTGCGGGCCGCCGTCGAAGCGCGCGCCGCCGGCCTCGACACCATCCTCGTGCTGAAAAGCGTGCTGGGCCAGTCGCACACCCTGATGGCGGAAGGCGGCGTCAACGCGGCCATCGGGCAGATCGACGAGAGCGACGACTGGAAGGCGCACTACGACGACACCATCGAAGCGGGCCGCTTCATCAATCACAAGGGCATGGTGGAAGCGCTCTGCCGCGAGAGCCCGGCGCGCATGGAAGACTTGTACGACTTCGGCGCGGGCTTCGAGAAGGACGCGCGGGGCCGTCTCGTGCAGGCGGACGGACACAGCGGAGGCCAGACCCGGGATCGGGTCATTTCGCAGGGCGACTTTATCGGATTCATTATGCAGCGGGCGTTGATGGCGCAGGCACTGAAGGCGGAGGTCCGCTTCATCGACGAGACCATCGCCGTAAAGCTTCTGCGCGGCGACGGCGGCGAGGCGGCTGGCGTTCTGGGGTACAGCTTGAAGAAGGGTTGCCTCCTGGCGCTCGAAGCGCCCCGCGTCGTGCTGGCCTGCGGAGGGGGAGGGCACGTGTTCGGCCGCACGACCAACCCGGTCGAGTCGACCGGCGAGGGCTACCTGCTGGGCTTTGACGCTGGCCTCGAGCTGCGCGACATGGAGATGACCCAGTTCCATCCGACGGGCCTGTGCTGGCCGCCCTCCGGCCGCGGCATCCTGGTCACCGAAGCCTGCCGGGCGATGGGCGGCAAGCTGTACAACGCGCGTGGAGAGCGGTTCATGGAGCGGTACGACCGGCGCTTGGAGCTGGCCCCGCGCGACGTCGTCACCCGCGCCATCGTGCAGGAGCTCGAAGCCGGGCGGGGCTGTTCTAATGGCGGCGTAATGCTTGACCTGACGGAAATCGACGCCGCGCGCCTGCTTTATTTCTTGAACAACACCGCGCGCGTCATCAAGTCCTATCAGGACATCGACATCACCCGCGAGCCGTTCGAAGTCAGACCCTCGGCGCATCACTTCATGGGCGGGCTGGTAGCGCGCGACGTCGATACCATGGAGGCGCTGCCGGGCGTCTTCCTGGCCGGGGAAATCGCCTGGGGCACGCACGGCGCCAACCGCCTCGGCGGCAACTCGCTGGCGGAGACGCAGGTATTCGGGCGGCGAGCCGGCGCGGGGGCCGTGCAAACGCGCCGGCCCGCGGATTTGCGAGATGCCGCGGTGACCGATGCCCTGGCGGAATTTCGCAGTGTATTCGAATCGGACGATTCAAATCGCACGACGATATACCAGGTGCGTCGCGGATTGGGTGAAATCATGGATGGCCAGGTGGGCGTCATCCGATCGGAAGAGAGCCTGCGGCGCGCCGATCGCGATTTGGAAGCGCTGCGCCAGGTGTTCGCCGGGTGCCGCAAGGCGATCGACAACTACCACTCGGTGGCGCACATTTTTGAGTGCGACCGCATGCTCACACTGGCTCGCGTCATCATCGCGGCCGCACTGGCCCGTCGGGAGAGCCGCGGCGCGCATTTTCGCAGTGATTTTCCGGAGGAGTCGGCGCGCCGGGTAAATACCAGCCAGAAGTGCGACCGAGGATTCCAGGCGAACGAAGTCGAGGTGCCATGACCGACGACCTCACGCTGGTCGTAGTAACCCCGGAGTGCACGCGCCACTATCGCGTCCCCGCGGTCCCGGGGATGACGCTGCTCGACGCGCTCCTGCTGGTCCAGGAGCGGGAAGACCCCGGCCTGAGCCTGAACTGGAACTGCCGAACCGCCCAGTGCGGCATCTGCGCTGTGAGCGCGGATGGAGTCCCAACGCTGGCCTGCATGTCGGCGGTGCGGGCAGGCTGTTCCTATGAGGTCGCACCGATTCTTCCCGCGCGCCACTTGCGCGGGCTGGTTTGCGACCTGTCGGAGGTCTATCGCGATTTCTTCGCAGCCACCGCGCGGCGCGGCAAGGAGCGCGTGAAAAAAGAACGTTTCGAAACATTGCTGATAACACCACTGGGAGACGAGCAACAATGCTGACCGGAAAGGTTATTTTAATCACCGGCGCCGGCGCCGGCATTGGTCGCGCGGCCGCGCGTGCCTGCGCGGAGGCCGGCGCCCGGGTGGTGCTTTGCGATCGCGACGCCGCGTCCGTGGAGGAAGCGGCCCACGCGATCGAGGGCGCATCGTTCGTCCACGCCGACATTCGTCGTTCCGACGAGGTCGCGGCGGCTGTGCACTCCGCCGTCCGCATTCACGGTCGGCTCGACGGAGCGTTCAACAATGCCGGAGTCGGAATGGCCAACGCGCCTCTGCACGAAATTGACGACGAGCGCTGGCACGAGTTACTCGAGGTCAATCTCACCGGTACATGGCACTGCATGAAGCACGAGATCATCCAGATGTTGCTCCAGGAAGGCGGCGGCGCCATCGTCAACAACGCGTCCGTCCTCGGCCTGCGCGGTGGAGAGGGCTCCGCGGGCTACAGCGCGACCAAGCACGGCGTCCTGGGCCTGACTCGCTCGGCGGCATTGGAATATGGACCCAGTGGGATTCGCGTGAACGCGGTCTGTCCGGGCTTCATTGCCACGGCCATGACCGAGCGGGGCTACCCCGAGCGGGCGCGCGAGCGCGTCATCGGTCGCACGCCGCTGCGTCGGCTGGGCCAGCCCCGGGAAGTGGCCGAAGTCGTGGCGTGGCTGCTCTCGGATCGGGCCAGCTTCGTGACCGGGCAGGCCATCACGGCGGATGGCGGCCTCGGAGCCTAAGCCTGTTTTCGGCGCCGCCCCTTCGAGCAGCGGGCGGCTTAACGCGGAGTTTGTGGGCGATTGAAATCCCTTCAGCAGGGAATTCAACAGATCGTTTCGAACCACGCTTTCCGCGGAGCGCGTACGCGCCTCGCCATAAAAGACTAGGGGGTTCTCAAAGTGAAGTTTCTCGTTATCATGCGCCGCGCGTGCGTGCCCCGTGACGGTGAGGTGAGCCCGGAGACGTTGCGCAAGCGCGCCAGGGATGTCCGCAAACTCGTGACCAATGGAAAGATTCTCTGGTCGTCGATTTTCGTCAGCGGCGGCGGCGCATACGTTGTGGACGTGGACAACGCGGAGGAGCTCTCGTTCGCGATCCGCAAGAACCCGACGTTCAAGTACTGCACCGTGGAAATCGAGCCGATCGTGGATACGGCAAACGCGCTCGACCACGCCGCCAATCTTATCGAGAACGCCCGAGCACCGAAGTAGGCGTCCGGCGGCGCGAAGCGCCGCCACAGAATCGAAAAATTTCCAGCGAATGCGGAACCTTGCGCGTGTGGGGTTCCGTCTTCTCGCATATTGAGGGCAATTCTTTGGGGGTGACCCTGGACCAGCCGGGGCGACAGGTCCGGCGGTTGCACGCGCAGGAGGATCCCATGACCGATCGTCCGACTCAACCATTTCTTTGCTTTGTGACCACGCCGGCCGCGTGCGAGCACGCCGGCACCGCCGTGGCCGCCGCACGTGCGGGTGCCGCGGGGCTCCTCGACCTGGCGTTCTGCCGGGAGGACGAGCGCGCGCGCATCGACCGCAACGTCGGGGACCTCTTGCGCAACTGCCGGCGGGAGCAGATGGTGGGGCTGCGCTTCACGCCGGCCGAGATGCCGTGGGCCGAGTCGGTGCTGGAGCGCTTCGCAGGCCGCCCGCACGTCATGGTGCTGGCGGGCGACGGCCCCCACCAGCTGGTCGCCCTTGCCATGCGCCTGCGGCAGCCGGAATGCCGCGGCGCCTGGATCGAAGTCACCGGCAGCCAGGGCCTGTATACTTTGAGTGGGCCCGACAGCGGCCTGACCGGCTACATCGCGTGCGGCAACGAGTGCGGCGGTTGGGTGGGCGACTTCTCGGCCTTCGTGCTCGCCCAGAAACTGCTGTCCCTCGACGATCTGCCGGTCATGGTGAAGGGCGTGGGCGGGGTTCATGCCGCCTCGGCGTGCCGCGCCGCGGGTGCCGCAGGCGTCGTCCTCGACGACGCGCTTCTGCTGCTCCCGGAATCGCCCATGCCGCTGGCATGGCGCCGCCAGCTCGAGCGCGTCGCGTGCCAGGATGCGGTGGCCGTTGGCGGGCACACCGGCGCCGCGTGCCGCATCCTTTCCCTTCCTACGTTCCCGGCCGCTCGCAAGCTGCAAATGCTTGCGCGCGCGCTGGAGACTTCCCCGCCCAACGATGACGACCGCGAAGACTTCGCGCCGCCCGTGCGG
>VGFD01000243.1 GCA_016868975.1 Armatimonadota bacterium
AAGGCCGCTTGTAGCTCGTGACACGCGGCATCGAATATCTCAGAAAGGGAAGCCATCTCGCGGTCGACCGCCTGGAGGGCGTCACCCGCGGCGCGCGCGTCGGCCTCCGCGCGGACCAGGGCATCGCCGGCCGTGTTCAAGCGTCCCTGTGCCAGCTGCACGTGGCGGGCCGCCTCGTGGAGCGCCTGCTGCGCTTGCTCGGCGGCGTGCTCAGCGGCTTCGATCCCCCGCAGATGATCGCGAGCCGCGCCGGCCAGCGCCTCCACCACGGGCAAGGCTTCGGGCGCGAGCACGTCCTCGGGGAAAGCCTCCACGTCGGGCTGCACGTCCGCCTTGCGAGCGACTGCCTCTTCAACTGGAGGGATATCGCCGACCGCCATCATGCCAGCTCGAGGGACATCCTCGTAAAGTCCCGCCGAACCGCGCGATGCTCCCACCGCCGCGTGGCTCAGCCGCCCACCCGCGACCCTGCGGTACGTCATCCGTTCCGCGCGCCACGCCGCCTGCTCGCCCGCCACGAGTGCCGCGGCCCGCTCGGCCGCCTGCAGACATGCCAGCGCGGCCTTCTCCCGCTCGACCGCTTGCGCATCCGCCCCGGCGGCGCGCTCGGAAGCCTCGCCGCGCTCCGCTTGCAGGGCGGCCACGCGCGACGCCTGCTCCTGCACCAGGGCTGCAAGCGGGCTCTCGTGCGCCGCCCAGGGATGCTCGGTGGCGCCGCACAGCGGACAGTGCTCGCCCGCGCGCAAATCGGCGCGGTACCCCGCGAC
The DNA here is from genome assembly GCA_016868975.1 of Armatimonadota bacterium. Classification (GTDB taxonomy): domain Bacteria; phylum Vulcanimicrobiota; class Xenobia; order RGZZ01; family RGZZ01; genus VGFD01. Next base: position 768 of record VGFD01000243.1, read on the forward strand.
GTCCTGGGAAGTGCGGGCCAGCCTCAGCGCACGATCGGCTTCCTCCAGCCGCTCGCCGACCAGACCCGCGAGGCGGCGCGCTTCCTCCGCCGTCGCCCGGCAATTCGCGGCCTCTTCCCGCGCGTGCAAGGCCGCGGCGCGCTGCCGCGTCTCGTCCTCCGCCGCAGTCGCAGCCAGTTTCGCGGTGCCCTTGAGGTTGCGCAGAGCCTCCAGCCGGATCAACAAGGATTGCCGCTCGGCGCGCAGCGGCGCGAGGGGATGCTGGACGGCAAGGGCCTCCGCCTCCGTCTGCACGCGGATCGCCTCGTCCAGGGCGGCGGCCGCGATGGAACGCGCCACGGCCGCGCCCTCCGCGCCGGCCAGCGCTTTCTTGAGCGCGCGCTCCAGCCCCGGCCGCTTGCCACGCACTTCCACGGCGCGCGCTTCGGCGGACGTCGCCCGCTCCAGGACGGCGCGCCAGCGTCCCCACTCGTCGCCGAGCGCCGACAGGTCCGCGTGCCCGTCGAGCCATCCGCGCGCCCTGTCCCGGCGCGCCTGCAGACCGGCCACTTCCTGGCCGCACCGCGCCGCCTCGGCGCGAGCGCCGGCCGCCACTCGCGACGCTTCGGCCGCCTCGCCGTCCACCTTCTCGAAGTCCGCCTGGGCCCGCGCGATCAGGCCGTCGAGCCGAGAAGCCTCGACCAGTGACGGCTCGGCGTCCGCGCGCGCCTGCGTGGCCCGCCCCTGTTCATGAAGCGCGGCGCCCCGCCCTTGCGACGCGCCCGCCTCGGCGCCGCGCGCCGCCAGCGTCTCGTCAGCGGAGGACCGCTGTGCCTGGGCCGCGCGCTCCGCGGCAGTCCGGGCCGTGTCAAGAGCCATCAACAACGGGCGCAGGGGAAGCGCCTCTTCCACCGCGGCCACTTCCCGCCGCTCGACTTCGGCGGCCTGCTCCGCGCTGCGCGCCGCTTCCAGCGTTTCCTCCGCAGCGCGCTGCGCCGCCGCGAGCCCTGCCAGCGCCTTGTGCCACGCCACCGCGACAGCCGCCTCGGCTTCGTGGAGACGCTCGCCTTGCACGTCGGCGTCCAGTCGGGCAATCTCCGCGTCAAGCCCGTCGCGGATTTCCGGCGGCAAGAGGTCGATTCCCTCGAGCTGCCGCTGGAGGTCGGCCAGTCCCTGCCCGGCCTCCCGCGCGCGCTCGAACGCGGCCCTGGAGATTTTCCGGTAAAGGTCGGTTCCAGTCATCCGCTCGAGCAATTCCGCGCGCTCGCCGGCCTTCGCCTTGAGAAATGCCGCAAAATCCCCCTGGGCGAGCAGCACGGCGCGGCGAAATTGATCGAACGAAAGGCCCAGCTTCTCCTGAATCACCGCCAGCGTCTCGGATTTGGTGCCGCCGAGCGTCTCGCCGGAGTAGAGGTCCTGCAATTTCAGCTCTTGCGGCTGGAACGCGCCATCGGCCCGCTCCCGGGCCCGGCGCACGCACCAGCGCGCGCGATAGCGGCGCCCGTCCACCCCGACGAAATCCACTTCCGCGTGGCCGCTTGACGCGCCCCGGCGCAGCAGGTTGCGCACGTCGCTGTTGCCGATGTCCTCCAGGCGCACGTCGCTTTTTCCGGCGAGCCGCGGCGTCTGATCGAACAGGGCCGCGCACATGGCATCAAGCAGCGTGCTCTTTCCGGCGCCCGTCGGGCCGCTGATGCAGTACAGACCGGCGCCCTGCAAGGGAGGCCGGTCAAGCTCGACGGCGAACGACCCGGCCAGGCTGGCCAGATTCTTTCCTCGGATGGCGAGAATTTTCATGCGTGCGCCTCCAGCACCAGCTCGTGAAACGCCGTCATCAATTCGTCCGAGGGAGCATCCGGATACGCGCGCTGATAGCGCATGCGGAAAACGTCCTCCGGCCGCAGGTCGCGCAGGCTTGCACCGGGCCGTTCGTCGGCCAGCGCGCCGCCCTCGCCGGCGTAGCGAGCCTGCCATCTCACGAGGCGGGCGGCCTTGCCGGCCAGCGCGTCCTCCAGTTCCTGGCGCAGGCTGACGCGCGGCTTCGGGAGCGCAATTTCCACGTGCAGGTAGGGCCTGCGCCGCTCCTCGAGGTCGCCGATTTCCGGAAGCGCGCGCAGCCATGGGAGAATTTCCTCCAGCGGGGCGGCGCCCTCGGCCGGCACGCGGATAATCTCCACGGCGCGCGGGACGTGCAGCGGCCGAGCGGAAACAAATTGCTCGCCCTCAATGTCGACCAGCAGCACCTGATGGGGATATCCCGCTTCCTCCAGCGACAGCGGGATCGGCGATCCGCAGTAGCGCACGTTGTCGCGCTCCACCGCCTGCGCGAGGTGCAGGTGGCCCAGTGCGGCGTAGGCCACCTCGTCCGGAAAAATATCCGCCGGCAGCGCGTGCTGATTTCCACCCAGGATTTTCCGCTCGCTCTGCTCGGACAATCGCGTGCCGCTCATGTAGCAGTGCCCGGTGGCGATGATCGCCTGCCCGGGCTGGCGGCGGGCCCGCGCCTCGGCCAGCACTCGGGCATACACCGCGCGGACGCCCTCCACCGGCGAGGCGTCCGCGTCCAGGTCGCCGGCGCGCAGGAAGGGCACCGCGGCGACCCAGGCGTGATTTTTCAGCGGCACCAGGGCGCGCTCAATATCCCCGCGGGGAAATCCGCCCACCACGTGGATGCCGAACGCGGACAGAATGGGATCCGGCGCATCCAGTCGGGACGGCGAATCGTGGTTGCCGCCGATGACGACCACATCACGGTCCGGGTATTGCCCACGCGCGCGGGCGAGAAAACGGTACCACAGGGCCTGGGCGGACGCGCTGGGATTGGCGCTGTCGAAAATATCCCCGGCGACGATCAGCGCGTCGACGGAATAACGGCCCAGCACGTCGAGCAGCCAGTCGAGAAAAATCGCGTGCTCGAATTCGCGGTCGCGATCGTGCAGGGTATGGCCGAGGTGCCAGTCGCTGGTGTGGAGGATGCGCATGCGCAGCAGGCCTCTCCGGACGAGTGATCGCGGCCGTGGCAGCCCGGACGCTCGCAGGCCATGGGATTCCCCGGCCTTGAGGGAAATCCTTCAAGGCGTCGCGGAAAAAAATGAGGCCTCAGCCGGCCGACAGACGCGCGAAATCGTCCGGGCTGTGCGCGCAGAAAATGTCCACTTCGTCGCCGTGCGCGGCGTGCAGATCGCGCAGACGCGCGACGTTGCGCAGACGCGAGGTGTTGTCGAGGGCCGCGGCGCGTTGGAACACGCGCAGGCCCAGCGGGCACCACGGATCGGCGTGGACTTCGCGGTGAAAGAAGTAGGCGTCGCCCGCGTGCAGCAACCAGCGGCCGTCGTCACGCCGCACGGCCACGCCGCAGTGTCCGCGGGTGTGGCCGTACAGGGGAATCAACGCCACGCGATCCCCGATCACGCGCACCGACTGGAATCCGAACCAGTCGTCGCCGCCCGAGCCCACAATCTCCCACTTCGGCTGATGCGCCCAGTGGACCGGCAGGTAGCGGCTCTTCTCGCTGGCGCTCATGCGCCGCATTGCCGCGTCGTATTCAGGCTGGTGCACGTGCACTCGGGCGTCGGGAAAATCCGCCAGACCGCCCACGTGATCCAGGTCCATGTGGGTGGGGACGATGTGGCGCACGTCCGCCGGAGAATATCCCAGGCGCTCCACCTGGCGGATGGCCGGCTCTCTGGCGTCGAGGCGAGGCAGACAGACGACCCGAAACCACAGCGGAAATCGGCGGGAGAATTCGCGCAGGTCCGCGGTGCCGAAGCCGGTGTCCACCAGCACCAGACCGTCGTCGGTCTCGACCAGCAGACAGTGGCAGACCATGCTGCCAAACGCGAGAAGCGAGCCCTCGCCGTTCACCAGGCGCCGTCCGAAGGGGCACATCGTGCCGCAGTTGAGGTGGTGGATCACGGGTGCGAGATAGGAAGGCCGGCCGCTTCCCAGGCGGCGATGCCACCGATCATGTCGGTGTAGCAGGGGCGGCACGACTTGCGCAGCAGGCTGGTCGCGATGGACGAGCGGTAGCCGCTCTGGCAGTACACCACGACGGGCCCGGCCGGCACCTCGGCGAGGCGCTCCTTCAACGACGTGAGGGGGATGTTCACGGCGCCCTGGATGTGACCGCCGTCAAACTCGCGCTTGCTGCGCACGTCGAGGAGGGCGGGCGGAGCGTCCGATTGCAGGGCATCGGCCACTTCCTGCGCGGTGGCGCGGGGCACGCGCTCGGTGAGATGCGCGGGGATGGCGTCCTGCAGGAATCCCGCCACGTTGTCGATGCCCACGCGGCCCAGGCGCATGGCGGCCTCCGCCTCGCGGCCGGGCGGAGTGACCAGCACAACGGGGCGCGTGGCGTCGAGCACGGTGGCGGCCCACTGGGCGAAACGGCCGTCGATGCCGACGTTCAGGCTGCCCTGCAAATGACCCGCCGCGAAGTCGTCGGGGTTGCGCACGTCGAGGACCTGCGCGCCCTGGTTCTGGAGCAGCACGACGGCCTCCGTGGAAAGCGGCGCGGGCGGCCCGCCGAGCGTGCTCCGCTCGACCTTGTTGAGCGCGGCGTCCCGCGCGAAATAGGGCGGCACTTCGGGGAGATCCGCCGTGACCCGGGCCACGAAGGCTTCTTTCGAGGTGTCCTGCAGCGCGGGGTTCTCGCGGCGCTCGCGGCCGATGGACGATACCCTGTCGGTGCTCCCGCCCGACCCGCACAGCGAGCCCGGGCCGTGCGCCGGGTAGACCAGCGTGTCGTCGGGGAGCGCGAGCAGTTTGCCGTGGAGCGAGTCGTAAAGATTGCCGGCCAGCGCCTCTGCGCTGTGCCCGCTGGAAGCCATGAGGTCGGGCCGCCCGACGTCGCCCACGAAGAGCGTGTCCCCGGTGAGGACGGCCTGCGGCTTTGCGGGGTCTTTGCCAAGATCGTAAGCCACCAGCGAGATCCCCTCGGGGGTGTGGCCGGGCGTCTCCAGCACTTCCAGGCGCGTGTTGCCGTGAACGATGGCGTCGCCCTCGTGGCGCTCCTGGTGGGGATACTCGGCGGCTGCCCCGGGTCCCAGCGAGATGCTCGCGCCCGTGCGATCCTTCAGTTCCAGGTGGCCGGCCACGAAGTCGGCGTGATAGTGCGTGAGCACCACGTCGGTGATGGTGAGGCCCAGGGCGGCCGCGTCGCGCACGTACTGGTCCACGTCGCGCTGCGGATCAACGATGACCGCGGCGCCGCTGGCCTCGTCGCCGACGAGGTAGGAGGCATGCGAGAGGCACCCAAGGTAATACTGCTTCAAAATCATGCGGCCATTCTAGTCCATTCCTGGGGCGGGCGCCATTGCCACGATGTTACGAGATGGTAGGCGGAGGACTTTCGGACGTCTCCTCGAACGGATTTTTTTTCATGGGCGGCCACACCATCATCATTCAGCCCGACGACGGCCTCGACCCCGTCATTTCAGCCATCGCGCGCGCCACGAAAACGCTGCGGGTCAAGATGTTCACGCTCACCGACCCGACCATCGTGCGGACCATCATCGAGGCGCACGGGCGTGGCGTGAACACCCGCGTGCAGCTCAACCCGCAGCGGTCCAGCGGCACCCGCGCCAACGACGACACCTTCCGGGCGCTGACCGAGGCGAAGGTGCCCGTGCAGTGGACCAACCCGACTTTCGTGGTGACCCACGAGAAGTCCATGGTGGTCGATGACACGCGCGCCCTGATCAGCACGTTCAATTTCTGCGAGAAATATTTTACCAAGACCCGCGATTACGGCGTGCTCACCGAGGTGCCCGAGGAAGTCCAGGAGGTCGCGGCCGGCTTCGACGCCGACTGGAACCGCGAAGAGTTCGTGGTGGACGACAAGTCGCGGCTGCTGTGGAGCGTGGCCAATTCGCGTGATCGCATGGCGGAGTTCATCGACGAAGCAAAGCACAGCGTGGAAGTGCAGCATCCAAAATATTGCGACGTCAGCATCCTGGACCGCCTGGTGAACGCCTGTAATCGGGGTGTGGCGGTGCGCGTGCTGTGCGGCGGGTTGCATCCCATCAGCCCCGCGGACGTGCTCGAGACCACTGCCAGCCTGCGGGTGCTGCACCACGCCGGGGCGAAGGTGCACGTGATGAAGCATCCCAAGGTGCACTGCAAGCTGATCGTGCGGGACCGCCACGGCGCGCTGATCGGATCCATGAATATTGACCGCCACGCGTTCGAGCTGCGCCGCGAGCTGGGCATCCAGATCGACGAAAAGTCGAACGTCGAGCGCCTGCGCGAGGTCTTTGAGCGGGACTGGAGCGATTCCAAGAAATACGACACGCCGGATCCGCTGGAAGCCATCAAAGAGGTCCCGGAAGATGGACACGACCCCGCCGACTGAGCGGCGCGCGGCACAGGTAACGCCGCTGGCCATTTTTCTGGCCTTCGCCAAGGTGTCGGTGGTGAGCGTCGGCGGCGGCACCACGGTGTGGGTGCGCGAGGTCGTGGTCCGCGAGCGCAAGTGGATGACCAATGAGGAATTTCTCGAAGGCCGCGGCTTGTGTCAGTTTCTGCCGGGCGCGAACAATTTGAATTTCGCGGTGTACGCGGGCAGCCGGTTTTGCGGCCCGATCGGCGCGCTGGCCGCCATCCTGGGATTGACCACGCTTCCGTTTATTCTGGTGGTGGGCCTGACCATGGCCTACCTGCACAGCGGAAAAGTGCACACCGTGGATCGCCTGCTGGCCGGAATGGGGGCTGCGGCGGTGGGCGCCACCTTTGGCGCGGGCATCGACATGAGCAAGGACAGGCTTAAGGATCCATTATTCTGTCTGCTGGCGGCCGGGGTGATTGTCGCGGTGGGAGCCTACCGAGTAAACATGCTGACGGTGGCCCTCCTCGCCGTGCTGGCCGGGACCGCGCTTTACGTGTTGAAGAGCCGCCGCTCGTGAGTCCACTGGCTTCGGTTGCCGTCATGTTCGCGACGCTGTCGCTGCTGGCGCTGGGCGGAGGCACGGCCATCGTCCCGCAGATGCACTCGGAGGCCGTGAGGCACTATCACTGGCTCACCGATCAGCAGTTCGTGGATCTGTACGCCATCACCAACGTGGTGCCCGGGCCGTCGTCGATGATCGTGTGCGCCATCGGGTATGCGGGGGCCGGAGTTCCGGGCGCGCTGGTGGCCACGGTGGCGATGTTCTTGCCGTCGAGTCTCCTGACGTATTTTGCGGCGGCGGCCTGGAACAAATTCCGCGAGACGGCCACGCACAAGATCCTGGAAGACGCACTGGCCCCGGTGGCGGTGGGCCTGA
>VGFD01000244.1 GCA_016868975.1 Armatimonadota bacterium
GTGGCGAATCGCTCCCCGGGAGCGAGCGCCACCGAGGGGTCTTCAGCGAGACTGATGAGGCGCTGGAAGCCCAGGTGCGGATAGACGCTTTTGTAATTGTAGAACGCCAGACTTCCTACCTGAATCACGATCGTTTCATAGCCCTGGTCGCGCATGGCCCGAGGCCAGGCAGGCAGGTCTCGTCGTACGAATTGATTGTGTGGACAACTGTTGCGCGGCAAGAAATACATGGCCATGCCGGTCAGCAGCTCGAACTCGGTATTGGCTGAGTAACCGCCAAACCCGGGACAGACGACTTTGCCGCCTCCGGCGCGGAGGAGCCGGTGAAGCGTGGGCGTCGGATCCTCGGTGAACTCCATGTTAAGGATGTCCGGATCCATCATGGACTCCACAAGATAAAGAATCACGTTCGGTCGCAGATTCTTTGCGGGCGCCGCGGGCACCGCATCGATGCGCGCGAGCGCGCCTTGCACCGCTTCCCGACTGTAACGCGACGGACTCCCCGCGTAAGCGTCCCCCAGGTGCGTCCAGAAGTCTAACAGCAGTCCGTGCTCGCGGGCGGCCTTGCCGGGATTCCAGTGGGTCCAGTTGATACCCAGGGACGAAATCCAGGGAGCGGTCGCGTCCAGGTGCGGCGTGACCGCCATCCCCAGCAACAAGACCAGTGCGACGCCGACGCCTGCGTTGCGAACCGTGGCGGAAGCGGGACGTACCGTGATCCGACGCCCCACCCAGACCACCGACGCCGCCACCAGGGTGACGCACACTGACAGCAGCAGCGCGGACACGGCAGTGGAGCTGAGACCATCCAGCGTCCACAACTCGCCAAGATAGTGGACGTCCATCGGATGTATTGGAGATTGCAGCGTGCGGATTTTCAGTCGATTGACCAGCTCGAGTCCCCAGAAAAGGGAGAGCACCCCGGCCAGTACCGGAAGCGGCCGCCGCAGGACTGCGATCGCCAGCCATGCGGTCCCCGCCAGGAGCAGCACGTTCAGCGGAAAAAGGCGCCACTTGATATTCGGACCCGCGAGGTTGAGAACGAACTCGGCGCCCAGTACGGAAACGGTGCAGGCAAGCAGAACGACGAGCGCAAGAGAAACGGTCGGCGCGCGGCTGGAGGGCGAGGGGGCGCTGTCGGCGGGCATGGAGTCGAAACGGTTCGACGGCTGCGTAGCGGCTCCTCGTCCGTAGCGCCCGCGCGTCAGCGCGGAGAGCCGCTTCTCCAGCGGCGCACGGGCGTCCGACGTTCGTCGTGGCCGCGGCATGAGGTCCGCCCGGCAGGAAGCGCCGCGTACGCTGCGAAATCCGAGGCCCCATCTTCTTCGAAAGAGGCACCATGTGCGGCATCGCTGGCCTGATTGCGCTCCACGGCGACGCGGACCCGAGAACCGCGCCAGAAGCGCGGGCCATGGCCACGAAGCTGCGCCATCGCGGGCCCGACGCCGTCGCCGCCATCGCGTCCCCCGGCGGGCGTTGCGCGCTCGGACATGCGCGGCTGAGCGTCATCGACCTCAACTCCGGCGATCAGCCGATGGTAAGCGAAGACGGCGCCATCCAGGTCGTCTTTAACGGCGAGATCTACAATTTTCAGGAATTGCGCGGGACCCTGGAAAAAATGGGGCGGCGCTTCCGCACGAAGAGCGACACCGAGGTCATCGTCGAGGGCTACGCCGCGTGGGGCGACGCCGTTGCCGAGCATCTCGACGGGATGTTCGCCTTCGCCGTCTGGGACGAGCGCCGCCAGCGCCTCCTGCTGGCGCGCGACCGGGTCGGGAAGAAGCCGCTGTTCATCTACCAGGACGAGCGAAGCCTGCTCTTCGCGTCGGAGATGAAGGCCCTCATCGCGCATCCGGGCGTGGACGCCGCCCTCGATCCGGCGGCCTTCCCGCTTTACCTCACGTACGGTTACGTACCCACGCCGGGGACGTTTTATCGAAAAATCCGCAAGCTTCCCCCGGCCTCGTGCCTCGCCGTGGAGGGCGATGGCCAGGTTCGTTCCTGGACGTACTGGCAGGCAGACTTCAGCGCGCAAGCGATCCACGAGGACGAGGCGGCTCCGCGGCTGCGCGCGCTGCTGGAGGCCTCCGTCGCGCGCCGCATGGTGGCGGACGTTCCCCTCGGCGCCTTCCTGTCCGGCGGCATCGACTCGTCTATCCTCGTTGGCCTGATGCAGGCGCGCGCCTCAGAGCCGGTGCGTACCTTCAGCATCGGGTTCGCCGACGATCCCTCCTACGACGAGACGCGCTACGCGCGCATGATTGCGGAGCGGTTCGGCACGCGGCACACCGAGTTCCGCGTGGAGGCGCAGAGCGTGGCGCTCGCTGACACGCTCTGCGACGCCTACGACGAGCCGTTCGGCGACTCGTCCGCCATACCCACGTACATCGTGTCGCGGCTCTCGCGGGAGCACGTGACGGTGGCGCTCAGCGGCGAGGGTGGCGATGAGCTGTTCGCGGGCTACCATCGCTTTCAGGGCGCGGTGCTGGCGGAGAGCATCCCGCGGTGGATGGTGGGCATCGGGCAGAGCATCGGCCGCCGCCTCCCCCTGAACGCGAACTTCAGGAGCCTGCCGCGACGCTTCACGCGTTTCTTCGAGGCGGCCGCCCTCCCGCCCGAGGAGCGCACGCTGCGCTGGATCGGCTTTCTCTCCGATCGGGTGGACGCCTTGCTTCGGCCCGCCGTCGCCGGCAGCTTGACCCGCTCGGAAATCACCCGCAGCTTCCGCGAGCGCATCGATCGAGGCGCTGCCCTGACCCCGCTGGGGCGCACGCTCCTGCTCAATTTCGAGACCTACCTGCTGGATGACTTGCTGGTGAAGGCCGACCGCTGCAGCATGGCCCACGGACTTGAGCTGCGATGCCCCTTTCTGGACACCGCCCTGGTGGAATTCGCGGCACGGCTCCCGGATCGGCTGAGGATTCGGCGCGGCGCCTTGAAGTGGCTGCTGCGCAAGACCTTTGCGGACCTCTTGCCGGAGGCGATCTTGCGCCGTCCCAAGATGGGATTCGGCGTTCCTCTGCCGACCTGGTTGCGCGGTCCCTGGCGCCCGCTCGTGGAAGAGCGCCTGCTGGCGTCCGGTCTGCGCCTGTGGGACTGGCTGAATCCGGAGCCGGTGGCCGCCGTCGCGCGCGCGCACTTCGCGGGCGACGCGGACCACGGCCACGCGCTCTGGGCGCTGCTCACGCTGTCCACCTGGCTGGAGCGAAACAGTGGCTCCGCAAATCTGGGCGCCGAAGGCCTTCGCCCTTCCGTGGCGGTCGTCACGCAATGAACAGGACATGCGCGGGCCTCGTTCGAAAGGGTGCGTCCCTTCAACGCGTGACGCGTGGGAGCGCAGGCGACATGAAGAAGATACTGCTCGTCTCCAGGTGTGCGTGGACGTTGTTCAACTTTCGTCGGGGACTCATCCGAGGCCTCAAGGACGAAGGCCACGACGTCGTGTGTGCCGGGGGTTATGGAGACGGGTATGAAGAGCGGGTGCGGTCGTTGGGAGTACGATTTGTTCGGCTCCCGATCGATCGTCGCGCGCTCAAGCCGTGGACCGACCTTGGATTGCTTCATGCGCTGTACGGTCTCTATCGAAGGGAGCTGCCGGACGTGGTACATCACTTCACCATCAAGCCGGTGATTTACGGGAGCCTGATCGCGCGGCTGGCGCGGGTGCCGCGAGTCGTCAACACCGTCACGGGCCTGGGCTTCGTGTTCACCGGCAGCGCGCCGGGATGGCTTCGAGCGCTGGTTGAGGGACTCTACCGGCTCGCCCTGTCCGGGTCCCACCGGACCTTTTTCCAGAATACCGAGGATCTCGAATTCTTTGTGGATCGTGGCCTGGTTCGGTCCACGCGCGCGGAGGCCGTGCCCGGCTCCGGGGTGGACACCGAGCGCTTTGCGCCGCCTCCCTCCGCAGGTCTGATCCAGGGGGAGTCGCCTTCGGCGGCCCCTGGCCCCCCCGGTGCGGAGCCCCGGTCGTCTCGACGGTCCCAGATCCTCATGGTGTCGCGGCTGCTGGCCGACAAAGGGGTGCGCGAGTTCGTGGAGGCCGCCCGTTCGATCCGCAGGCGCCGGCCCGACGTCCAGTTCGTCCTCCTGGGGCGCCGCGACGATCGCAACCCCACCGTGATTCCAGAAGACGAACTCGAGCGCTGGCAATCCGAGGGGAGCATCCGCTGGCTGGGGGAGGTCGAAGACGTTCGCCCCCACCTGGCCGAAGCGGACGTGGTGGTGCTGCCCTCGTACCGTGAGGGGACGCCGCGCTCGCTGCTGGAAGCCGCCGCCATGGCGCGGCCCATCGTGGCCACCGATATCGCGGGTTGTCGGGACGTCGTCGACGACGGCGTGAATGGCTACCTCGTCCCGGCCCGCGACAGTCAGGCCCTGGGAGAGGCCGTGCAGCGGATGCTCGCGGATCCGGTGAGACGGGCCCAGATGGGCGCCAGGGGCCGCGAAAAAATATTGCGGAATTTCGATGAGCGCAGCGTGGTGGCACGGATAAAGCGCGCCTACGAGAAGGAGGCCTGATGAAGAAAGTACTGATAACGGGGGGGGCGGGTTTTATCGGCTCGCACCTCGCGGACTACCTCATCGAGCATGGCTCTGAAGTCTGGGTCGTTGACGATCTTTCCACCGGATCGCTCGACAATCTCCGCCCGCATCCGCGGCTGCACGTGGTGATCGATTCGGTCACCAACGAAGCCGTAATGAACGAATTGATCCACCGCGTGGATCACGTCTACCACCTGGCGGCCGTCGTGGGCGTGCGTCTGGTCGTGGACAGTCCGGTGCGCACGCTTGAAGTCAACCTGCGCGGCACCGAGGTCGTGCTCAAGCTGGCCCACCGCTTCGGCAAGAGAGTCTTGCTCGCGTCCACCTCCGAAGTGTACGGCCGCCAGCATGAGAACCGACCCTTGAGCGAGGACAGCGAGCGCATATATGGTCCCACGGTGGTGGGGCGCTGGAGCTACGCGGCCGCCAAGGCGATCGACGAATTTCTGGGGCTCGCCTACCATCGCGAGCGTGGCCTGGAAGTGGTCATCACGCGTTTTTTCAACACCGTCGGACCGCGCCAGACCGGGCGCTACGGCATGGTCATTCCGCGTTTCGTCGAGGCTGCCATCAACGGCAAACCGATCGAAGTGCATGGCCACGGCAGGCAGTGCCGTTCGTTTACTTACGTGGGCGACGCGGTTCGCGCCATTACCCGTCTGATGGCGTCACGCGACGCGGTGGGTGAAGTAATCAACATTGGGAACGGCGCCGAGACCACCATCATCGACCTGGCGCGGCGCGTCAAGGAGCTGACCTCCTCAGACTCCGAGATTCGCTTCATTTCCTATGAGGAAGCGTATGGCGCGGGCTTCGAGGATATGATGTTCCGCACCCCGTGCACCCGCAAGCTGCAACAATTCGCCGGATTTACGCCATCGGTGCCGCTTGATGAAATTCTGCGGCAGGTGATCGAAGACCGGCGCATGCGCAACCTGTCACCCGCCTTGCTGGAAGCCGCCAGTTAACATGAGGCAGCCTGCAAGCGTCCTGCTTACGCTGCCCGTCGCCTGCCTCCTGACCTGGCTCATGATTGTACTGAGCCATCGATACGGGTGGCTCGTGCAACCGCGGGCGGATCGCTGGCATCGCCGACCTACCGCGCTGTTTGGAGGCGTGGCGATATTTTTCACCACGCTGTTGGCCGCGGGTTTCCTCGCACAGAAATGGGGCTTCGGAGGACGGTTGGACCTTCTTGGCCTGCTCGCTGGAGCCACCGTCATCTTTCTGGTCGGATGGCTTGACGACGTTCGACCGCTCAATCCCCAGGTGAAGCTGGTCGGGCAGATGACGGCCATCACGCCGTTCCTGATGGGCATGGGCCTGCAACGCATGTCGGAGGGATTTATGTTCGCCATCCCTCTGATGTTCATATGGATGCTGGCGCTTTCCAACAGCTTCAACCTGCTCGACAACATGGACGGACTGTGCGCGGGCGTGGCCGCCGTCGTGGCGTGCGTCCTGGCCGGTCGCGCCATGTATTTCGACGACGTTGACATGGCCGGCATGGCGTCCATCGTAGGGCTCACGTGCCTGGGATTTCTATGCTTCAATTTTCCCTTCGGTCGGCGGTCGGCGAGTATTTTCATGGGAGATTGCGGCAGCATGTTTCTCGGGTACGTGCTCGCGGGACTTGTCACCACCGCGTTTTGGGGTAACGTGCGCGGCGTGCCCGAGATGGCGTTCCTTCCCCCGCTGATCATGGCCGTGCCAATTTTCGACACCGCGCTGGTCATCGTCCGCAGACGCCGGGAAGGCCGCGCGATCTCTCAGGGCGGCCGCGACCACAGCTCGCATCGGCTGGTGTACGCCGGACTCAGCGAGCGCATGGCGGTACTCACCTTGATGGGCCTGTCCGCGTTGTTCGGGACGGCGGCGGTGCTCGTCGAGCGGTCGGGACCCACCCCATGGATGGGCGCCACCGCGGCGCTCGGGGCTGCGTTCATGCTGAGCCTGGGGGTCTGGTTGAGCCGTTTCACCGGGCCGCGTGTTCCGCTGCACCTGGTGAACGAGCCAGGACGTCAGTCGCAGGCGACCGGCGCCGCCTGACGCTGGGTGGACAGCCTCTCGTGGGCCGCCTCTACTCCGGAAGGGGCCCGACTTGGCGAGCTGGCGTCTCAGACCGTGCGTATCACCCGCGAGGCCGATCCCCTCTGGCTGGCGCCGGTCGAACCCCTGCGCTGGACGATCGGCATCGGTTCCGTGGCCCCGCACGCGCTTTACGGATTCGCCGCGTACGCTTGCCTGGCGTTGACGATTGCCGCGGTCGTCGCGGCGCGCCACTGGCGGGACCGCGGCGCGCCGCGGCAAGCCCTGGCGGTGTTCGGCGCGTTGTTCACCGCGTTCTTCGTTACGTTCCTGGGACTGCACCTTGGCCTCCAGTGGATCGACACCCGTTTCTCCCGCGGGGATCGCTGGATCGTTCCCCCAGACGCTCCTTACGTGCTTGCCGATCTCCATGCGCACAGCGAGGTATCCGGCGGCATGCTAACGCCGGAGGGGGTAGTGCGCTGGCATGCGGAGCGAGGCTACGGCGCCCTGGCGCTCACCGACACCAATACGACCGCGGGCGTCGCGCGCGCCATGGCGTATGCGCGGCAATATTATCCGGAAATGGTCGTGGTCTCCGGTGAAGAGTATTGTGGGTCGACACATATTCTGATGCTGGGCATTTCTCGGGACGTCAGCTCGATCGATACGCCCCTCGAAGCAGCGATCCAGGAGGCGCGCGGGCAGGGCGCCGTCGTCATTGCGGCGCACGCCTGGACGGGCGAGAATTCATACCCGGATCTGGTGGCGATGGGCGTACAGGGCTTCGAGTACACCAATGGTGACAGGTTCGGCGGAGGGGGCATGCGCAATTTGTGCGAGACGCGACACCTTCCCGAACTGGGAAACCTCGATTTTCGCGCCGGCCGCTTTCCGCGAACGGCGACCGTCTTGCCGCGGACGGTAGGTGACCAGGCCGGGTTGCTGGCGGCCTTGCGCCGGGCTGAGTGCGCGGCGCTCTATTTTCCCCATCGAGTAAAGAGCAGCGACTTTCCTTTCAAGAAGTCTCTTACCCACTGGTGGAACGATTGCGCATCCACGGCCGGCCTTCCCTTGATTCTTGGCGGCCTGTTCTGGGCCGGACTCGCACTGCTGTTTCGGCGGTTGTGGCACGCCGCGCCCCCCACGAGGGGACAGCCGCTCGTCCGCGTGCTTACCCTGGGTACGGCGCTGGTCGCGCTTGCCGCGGCATGTTTATGGTGGCGCCTGAAGCTCGGCTTTGCGCCGCGCATTGAGTGGTTTCTGGCTTGCTGGCTGGTGGGATGTCCGGCGATATGGCTGGCATGCCGGGACGTCCTCGCGAAAAATCAGACGGCGTAATATTCGCGATACCAGTCCACAAAACGCGCCACGCCGACGCTGATCGGGGTGCTCGGAGAAAAGCCGAAATCTCTCTGGAGCTCGGTGA
>VGFD01000245.1 GCA_016868975.1 Armatimonadota bacterium
GACCCAGGTCTTGATTTCAGGATAAAACGGATAAAACGCGCAGAACAGCACGATGGCCGCCATGATGACCGCTTTCGCCGCGTCCTGGCCCTTGAGGCTGCCGATCTGCATGGGATCCTGCGACAGGTATGCGCTGGCCGCGTAAAGCTCCTCGCCAATCAGGGTATAGTCGCAGGCGGCCACGAAGAACGGCAATTGCGCCGCGGCGGCGGTGCCGGCGATTTGAATGGCGCCGGTGGAGTGTCCGGTTTCCGCGAGAATCAGCGACTCGGCGTAAAACATGCCCATGTAGAAGTTGGCGGCCGGCTTGTCGCGCAGCATGATTCCGTCGACGCCGGCCACGAAGCCGAACTGGTCATCGGTGAGGTATCGGATGTTTTCACGCTGGAAGGTGTCCGGGCGTCCAGCCTTGAGGTGTGCTTCCTTCACGACTTCCTGCGCGGTGCTCATGACAACTGAACGGCAGCAGGGCACCAGGATCGGAGTCTCATATTCCGCGGTGCGGCGCGCCACGTGCCCCAGAATCGACAACGAAGCGAGCGTCTGGATGTCGTCCACGTCGGCGAGACCGGTGATGTACAGGACCGGCTTGCCCATTTCGGTGGCGCGTCCCACGGCCTCGTCGAGCGCCGCGAGTCCGGCGATGCGGCGGATGTACATCGATTTTCCGCGGCGCGCGTGGTAGATGAAATATGCGATGAGAACTGAGAGGAGCAGCACCCCGGCCAGGTTGCTGGCCTTCTTCCAGGCAAACCACGACTTCTTGGAGTAGGGCCCGAAGACGGTTGTACCGGTTTCCATGTCGACGGCCAGAATGGCCTGATCGCCGTCACCGACAATCATCTGTTTGTCGAGGAACACCGGCCCGGCCGCCGCTTCCGCAAGCGGGGCCTTCCACTTTTCGACGCCGCCGGCCGGATCAAGCCCACGCAGCGTGTCACCGTCCTGCACCAGCAGCAGCGGCGCGCCGGCCACCGTGGCCAGCAGCGGCGCCTTCTCGCCCAGGCCGCTCTCAAGCTTTGCCTGCCATTTCTTCTTCAGGTCTTCGGCGCCCAGCGCGATCAGCAATTTCTCCGGCTTTTCGCCGGGCATCTCCAAGCCGAGCAGCACGTTGTCGCCGACTGAGAAGAGCGGCGATCCCGCCTTGCCGGCCTCCTCGAATTCCGCGCGAATCGCGGCCCCCTGGGCGAGGTCGAAGGCCACCACGCGCACCTGGCCGGGCGCCTTGTCCAGGCCCGGCGTGTGAATCCCGACGTAAACCAGATCCCCCTTCAGGGGCCCCAGCTCCACGGTGGCTTCGGCGGCCAGCGGCCTGTCCGAAATGGGCTTTTCCACCGAGAACATCTGGCCGTCCACCCGGTCCACGCGCAAGATCCCTTTTTCGAACGCCAGCACATAGGGGGGCGACAGGCGCGGGTCCCCGGTGACGCTCATGTCATAGGATTTCTCCCACGCCGCGGCACCGGTCTTCGCATTGAGCGAAGTAAACTTGATGACAATCGTCTTGCTATCCGCCGGGGCGTCTTCTTTCATTGAAAACACGACGTTGTCGCCGACGATTTTCGGACCGTCCTTGAAGGTGCCTTTGAAGGGGGGCGAGGTCCAGGCGACGGTCTTCGCCTTGAGGTCAAGCCCCTTCAGCGTCTGGGTGACGTCCTTGTCCTTGCCCGCCTCGATCTGGGCCACCACGAACGCGTCGCCCACCGGGAACAGCCCGGTCACCTTGCCGGCCAGCGACTCGCCCAGCAGTTCCCACTGCATCTGGCCGTTGGCGGCGTCCATCACGACGATGGCGTCGCGACTCGGCCGCGATTCGCCGAAGACTACGGAGCCTCCGACGTCCACCGGGCCGGCGGTGATCGCGCTCTTCTTGCCCCCCTCGAACAGCCACCTCTGCTCGCCGGTGCGGACGTCCAGCGCGCGGACCTCGCCCTTCGCCGCGTAGGTGATGACGGCCACGTCGCCCACCAGCATCAGGTCATGCTCGGCGGCCTTTCTCAGGCTTACCGTCCAGATCGTATTGCCGCCCGCGTCGTAGGCCTGGATGCGGTCGCTGTCGCTGCCCGCGACGATGAGCCCGCTCTCCTTGTGGAGGTGCATCGACGACCACGCGCCGGCGGCCGTGGCAGGACGCGGCGCGGCGAAAATCATGAGGATGGCGAGGGTCAGCACGGTTTGGAAATGACGCATCAAGGGCTCCTCGGGTGGAAAACGCCCTCGGTGTGCGGCTGCAGGCCCCCAGGCCGGCGCACACAGGGCCGACCCCGTTTCGCCCCCCGGCCCCTAAAGTCCTGTCGCGACCCGGCCGTCGTCCATGCGAAGCACCCGCGCCGCGATGCGGGTCAGCGTTTCGTCGTGGGTCACGATGAGGACCGCGCAGCCGGCCTCGCGGGCGGCGGCCACGAAGAGTCCGGCCACGTCCTCGGCGGTGCGCGAGTCCAGTTCTCCGGTGGGCTCGTCGGCCAGGATGACCCTCGGCGCGTCCCCCACGGTCACCAGCGCGCGGGCCAGCGCCACCCGCTGCTGCTCGCCTCCGGACAACTGGCGGGGATAGAACGGGCGCCGCTCGGACAATCCCACCCGCTCCAGCACGGCGTCCGCGCGCTGGAGACGCTCGGCGGACGCGATCCCCGCGTAGCGCAGCGGCAGCGCGACGTTCTCCCGGGCGGTCAGGTGCTCGACGAGGTGCGACGCCTGGAACACGAAGCCTACGTGGCGCAGGCGCAGCGCCGCCCGCGCGCGCTCGCCCAGGGCCCCGGTGTCCTGCCCGCACAGTGTGACGCGCCCGCGATCCGGCCGATCGAGCAGCCCGAGCAGGTGCAGGAGCGTGCTCTTTCCGCTGCCCGACCGTCCCAGCAGGCACACGACCTCGCCGGGTTCCAGCGTCAGGGACACGTCCCGCACGGCCCGCACCTCGTGGCCCGCCTGCACGAAGGTGCGGCAGAGGCCCTCGGCGGCCATCACCGCCGGAATTCGCCGCCGTCGAGCGTGAAGGTCTGCGCGGTGAAATAATCCCCGCTGCTGGCCAGGAATCCCACGAATTCGGCCACGTCTGCTCCCCGGCACAATCGCGACAAGGGGATCTTCGATTCCAGCGACTGGCGGAAATCGGCGCCGGCCTCGTCGATCCAGGGCTCGTCCATCAGGCCGGTGGCGATGCAGTTCACCCGCACCGACGGGGCAAGCTCGATGGCCAGCGATCTGGTGAGCGAAAGGATGCCGGCGCAGGATACCGCAAACTGCGTGTGCGCGCCAGAGAGTCCCGCCGTGGAAGTAATGTTGATGATGCGGCCGCCGCCCCGCGCCTGCATGACCGCGGCGGCGGCGCGCGCGCAGTAAAACGTGGCCTTGGTGTTCTGGGTGATCACTTCGGCCCACATGGTTTCGGTGATTTCCGCCAGGGCGGCGTCGTTCCAAACCATG
Organism: Armatimonadota bacterium; assembly: GCA_016868975.1. GTDB lineage: Bacteria > Vulcanimicrobiota > Xenobia > RGZZ01 > RGZZ01 > VGFD01. The sequence continues at coordinate 3,424 of VGFD01000245.1, forward strand.
GGATTGTTGACCAGCACGTCGATGCGCCCAAACAGGGATACGACGCCGGCGAATTTTTCCTTGACGGACGCCTCGTGACCGGGATCGAGTTCGATCGACATGACCGTTTCTGGAGCGCCGATCATGAGCAGGTTTTCCTCGGTGGTGGGGGCCACGACCCGAAAACCCTGGTTGGCGAGGCTCAGGATGATTTCCGGTCCGGCGGTGCCGTCCCAGTGGGTGACGATGGCGACCGGCTCCGGGCTGGGCATTTCAGCCGCCCACCCGGATGTTGTCGATGAGCCTCGCCTTGCCCACCCGCACGGCCAGCGCGATCAAGGTTTTCCCGATGGTGCGCGAGACCGGCGCAAGGGTATTGCCGTCAACGATATCGACGTACTCCACCACGCCGGCCGGCACGTCGCGCGCGATGGCCTCGCGAATCGCGGCGTCGATGCGCGCCGCCTCGGTTTCGCCACCCTCAATGAGGGAGCGGCCGTTCTGCAACGCGCGGTAGAGCCCGGTCGCCTGCTCGCGCTCTTCGTCGGAGAGGTACACGTTGCGCGAGGACATGGCGAGCCCGTCGGCGTCGCGCACGGTGGGAAACCCGCTGATTTTCACCGGCATGTTCAGGTCTTGTGCCATCTTGCGGATGATCACCAGCTGCTGGGCATCTTTTTCCCCGAAGAACGCTTCGTCCGGGGCCACGATGTTGAGCAGCTTGCACACGATGGTGGCGACGCCCCGGAAATGCCCGGGCCGGAACGCGCCGCACAGCCCTTTGGACAATTCCTCCACTTCGACGAAAGTGCGGTAGCCGGGAGGATACATGGAATCGACGTCCGGCAGGAAGATCGTGTCCACTCTCGCGTGCGCGGCCAGCTCCTTGTCGCGCTCCAGATCGCGCGGGTAGGAGCCATAGTCTTCCTTCGGGCCGAACTGGGTGGGATTCACGAAAATGCTCAATACCAGCGAGTCGCAATGCTCGCGCGCGAATTTCAAGAGTTCGAGATGGCCCTTGTGCAGATATCCCATGGTGGGGACGAAGCCGACTTTCTTGCCGGACATCTTCAAAAGCATGGTCTGGTTGTACATTTCCGCGGGCGCGTGGATGACTTGCATCATTCCGAGACGAACTCCTCGTGCAGGCGCTGGGCGAGGGCGGCGTCCATGGTGAAGGATTGATCCATGGTGGGAAAGGCGCCGCTTCGCACTTCTTCGTTGAATTCCCCGATGGCTTTGGTGGCGGCCTCGTGCAGGTTGGCGTAGCGCTTGACGTGGCGCGGCGCGATCTCCTGGTAGAGGCCCAGCATGTCCTGCAGGACCAGGACCTGTCCGTCGCAGTCCGGCCCGGCGCCGATGCCGATGGTGGGAATGCGCAGGCGAGCGGTGATATCCCTGGCGAGCGTGTGCGGAATGCACTCGAGCACGATGGAAAACGCGCCGGCGGCTTCCAGGGCCAGCGCTTCGGCGAGCATTTCGCGGGCGGCGTCCTCGGATTTTCCCTGCACGCGATATCCGCTCATCTGGTGAATCGCCTGCGGAGTGAGGCCCAGGTGGGCCATCACCGGAATTCCCGCGGCGCTGATGGCGCGCACCTGATCGACGACGGCGGCGCCGCCCTCCAACTTGATGGCCTCGGCGCGGCCTTCCTTGATCAGGCGGCCGGCGTTGGCCAGTGCCTCGGGGAGCGAGGCCTGGTAGGACATGAACGGCATGTCGGCGATGACCATGGCGCGTTTCACGGCGCGCGTGACGGCGCGGGTGTGGTGGACCATCTCGTCCATGGTGACGGGCAGCGTGTTCTCGTATCCCAGCATCACCATGCCCAGCGAGTCGCCCACCAGGATGGTGTCCACGCCGGCCCCGTCGACGATGCGCGCGGTGGTGTAATCGTACGCCGTCAGCATGGTGATGCGGGTCTGCTTCGCCTTCATGCGGGCAACGCGCGCGACGGTCACTTTCTCGACTTTGCCGTTGGAAGCCCCGGGGGCTTCACGCTGATGGCTCACGCTCTTCCTCTTGCCGCCCATTTCCCAGCGCCTCGGCCACCGCGCGCGCCTGCGCTTCGGAAAGGCCGCGGGCGCGCGCCAGTGCGAGCGCCTCGACGCCCAACGTGCGGTAGATTCCCTCCCACGCGACGGGCACCTGCCATTCGCGCATCGCCTCCAGGTGGCGCGCCACCGTGCCCGCGTCGCCGCGTGCGACGGGGCCGGTCAGGGCCTGCACCGGCCCGCGGCGGTGCACGTTCTGCAGGGTTCCCTGGATCAGCGGGAGGAGCGCCTCGATGCAGTCCTCTTCGGAGAGGCCCGTGGTGTTGGACATCAGGCCGGCGGCCACGTGGGTGAGCACCGTGAAGTAGTTGGACGCGACGGTGGCGGCGGCGTGGTAGAGCGCGCGGGCCTCGTCCTCCAGCTCCAGGATGCGGCCGCCGGCGGCGCGCGCCACCATGCGCGCCATCCTCAGTCCCTCGCCGCGGCCGGAGACGCCGAACGTGCTGCGCGGGAGGAATTCCAGCGCAGCGTCGACGTCCACCACCGACTGGAGTGGATGGGCGGCGCCCACACCGGCCCCCAGCGCCTCGACCTCCGCGAGGGCCGACATCCCCAGCGCGCCGCTCACGTGGCAGGCGGCGGCGCACTCGGGAAGGCGCTGGCGCCACACGCCGGCAATCTCGGCGGCCACTTCGGGAACGGAGTCGTCGGGCACCACGAGGAGGAGCCAGGAGGCGCGCCGGGCAGCTTCGGCGGCGCCGCTGACGCCCTCGCAGCCGATCCGCTCGGACGCCGCGCGAATGCGGTCGGGATTGCGCCCGGCCAGCACGTCCACGTGGGCGCCGGCGCGCTTGAGGAGCACGCCGAGCGCGGTGGCGACGGCCCCCGCGCCGACGATGCCGAGCGGACGCCACATCAGCCCGTCCTCCGCAGCGCGCGCACCGGGTCCAGACGCGATGCGGTGAAGGCGGGGATGGCGGCGGCGAGCAAGCCCAGGACGACCGCGCACGACAGGCTTCCGCCCAGGACGCGGGGGGTGACGGTGAACAGGAAGATCCCCTCCCGGCGGAACCACTCGTTCCAGCCCGCCACGAAGCCGCCCGCGAGGCACGCGCCGGCGGCCCAGCCTACGATCGCCAGGGCGGCCGCCTCCCAGAGGAATTCGAAGACGATGGCCTCGCTGGGCGCGCCGATGGCCTTCTTGATGCCGATCTCGGGGACGCGCTCGTGCACCGCCACGACCATGGTGAGGACGATGCACAGGCTGCCGGTGAGCGCGGCCAGGAGCCCCACGGCGAGCGCGAGCGCCTGCCAGAGGCGTAGGCTCTGGGCCACGTCGAGCTTCATGCGAGAGGGGGGGATGGCTTCCACGCGCAGTTTCTCGATGCGCTTCGCGAGCGCTTCCGGGGAGAGGCCGGGCGTTGGAATGACGACCATGCTGGTGAGGAGATCCTGGCGGTCCATCGCCTCCTGGGCGGCTTTGAGCCCGACCAGCATCTGCTTGTCCTCGAGCGCGCCGGTGTGCGCCAGCACGCCGACGACGTCGAAGTCGCGGTCGAGCACGCGGACTTTCTGGCCGACGCGCGCGTCGAGCGCGAAGGCCACGTCGGAGCCCAGGAGGGCGCCGCGGGAATCCGCGTCGTCGGCGGTGAGCCAGCGGCCGTCAAGCAGTCGGGTGCCGCGCCAGTAGGTTTGCGCGTCCTGCGGGGGCAGGCCGACCAGGACCTGGGGGATGCCGAGAACGACGAGGCGGCGCGCTTCGAGTCGGGCGATGAGAAGCGGGATGACCTGCCCCACGCCGGGCACCGCTTTGACCGCGTCGGTCTTCTCCTCGGGGAGGATGCCGCCGCCCGCCCAGAAGGTGGGCTTCTCGCAAACGTACACGCGGCCGGAGAACGTGTCCTGGAAGTGGCGCGTCAGGGCGCCGAAGTGCTCCGCCATCCCGGCCAGGAGCACGAGGCCGAACACGCCGCAGGCCATCCCCGCCGCCGTGAGGAGGGTGCGCGCCGGGCGGCGGGCCAGCAGCACGATCGTTTCCCGCGCGCGGGCGACAACCATCAATGGTCGGCTTCGGGGACGCGTGCGGATGTCCCTTCGGTGGGCAAGAGCAGTGGAGCGTGGATTTCTCGGGGCATGACCTCCGACTTGCGGCGCCCCCGCGGGAGTGAGCGTAGTCGGGAAGGGCGTGCCGGTCGCGCGTGTAGCGAAGGCTACAGAAGGAGAATGTGACATTGCGGGGAATACGGAGATTGAATCAAGGCCAATCTTTTCTTCACCCTTGCCGCTGTGGCGGACAAGAAGGGTGCTTGACGAGGCACCGTGCCCGCAATCCCCGACAACAACAGGCTGGAGTTTGGTGAATGAGTCCTGATCGCGGCGAAGCCGGGCCGGACATGCGCAAAATGAAGGTCGACAAGTTGGGAATCGACTTGCTCACCCACGACCCGGTCGTCATTCTGAAGGATGTCGACGGCAAGCGCTACTTGCCCATTCTCATCGGACCGTTCGAGGCCACCGCCATCGCCCTCGCCCTGGAGGGAACGCCGGTGCCGCGCCCTCTGTCCCACGACCTGATGAAGTCGATCATCGAATCGTTGCGCGC
>VGFD01000246.1 GCA_016868975.1 Armatimonadota bacterium
CTGAAGAGGAGAACAATCTGATGGCGGAAACCCGCACGGTGCACGTGGTTCCCACGACCGGCGGATGGATGATGGAGGAGGAAGGCGGCGGCTCGCCCTCCTCATCGGTGTTTTCCACCAAGGCGGAAGCCATGACCAGCGCGCACGAGCTGGTGGAAGGCCATCCGTGGGCCCGGGTCCTCGTGCACCGCGCCGACGGCAGCGTCGAGAGCGAGTCGTGGCGCGGGCGCACCCTGCACTCAGTGTTGGATTGACATCTTCGCGCGCTCGATCATCACGTCGGACGCGCTCAGCCCGGCCTGGCGGGCTACCCCGATCTCGGTGGCGGTATATTTCCGGAAGCCCTTGGGAAGCCGCTTGTCGTTGCCCCACGCGGTCGCCACGAAATTAAGGATGGCGGCAATTTCGTTGTCCGAAAGCTGGCTGCCCATGGGAGGCATGGCGCCCGCGTAGGTCTGGCCGTTGAGCTGAAACTGGCCGCCCAGGCCGAACAGCACCACGTACGCGAGATAGGTGCACCCGCCCGGCACCTTCAGGAGATTCGCCGCGTGGGTCTTGAGCGGAGGGTAGAACGCCTGCGAGCCGCTCCCATCGTCCTGGTGGCAGCCGCCGCAATTTTGTCCGTACAACCGCGAGCCCGATCCGGGCGGCAGCGGGATCGGCGGCGGTCCCACCGCCGGCACCGGCGCCCGCTTGATGGTTTCCGGCGTGTAGTGCTGGGAGAGATATTCGACGATTTTCGCCTGCCGCGCCGGGTCGATGGGCGCGCCGTAGGTGTCCACCATTTTGGTCACGATTCCGGCCCACGCGGCGGTGGGCATGGGCGGCTGCATGGTGATGTAGGCCGCCGAGTGGCAGCTTGTGCACTGCACCGTCACCAGGTCGTAATGTTTTCCTTTAGCCAGCTCCGGCGCAAATTGCGGATTGGGCGCTGTCCACACCGCGCCGTCCGTCGGCGCGCACGGCGCCGGCTGGGGCAGCGTTTCCTGCGCCCAGACGGCGCCGCATAACGTGAGAAGGAGAAGCAGCGGCAGCACGCGTCTCATATTTTCGCCACCACGACCATCTGCTGCTCGATGCGGTTCCACAGATATCCGCCCGGATTCCACACCGGCAGATCCTGCTGCACGTTGCCCTTCTCGTCGGTGGCGCGGCACATCAGGGGAATGCGGCCGGCCCGTGTCGGCTTCCACTCAGCGCGATAAGTGCGAAATGCGTACGGGCCGTGATCCTCGCCAGGCGTCGCCGGCTTCCAGGTGTCTCCCTCGTCGTCGGAAATCTCCACTTTAACGATGCCGCCGTGCCCGCTGAACGCGATGCCCTCCACCACCACGCTCAGGCCCAGCGGAATTTTGTTGGATCCGTCCGGCCGGATGATAAACGAGCGCACCGGCATCCGCATGATGGGCAGCGTCTTCACTTTTCCCTCGGCCACCTGTGCTGGCGTGGTGCTGTGCCGCGGCGTGTCGGGAATGCGGTAGGCTTTTGACATCCAGTAGCCCTCGTCGTCTTTGTCCAGGACGCGGACGACGCCGATCGCCTTGCCCAGTAAGTCGCGAAATGCCCCGGAAATACCGCGCGCAGCGGGAATCCGTTCAGCATCGGCAAGGGCTCGCCGTTCATCTCGTAGGCCAGGACCGCCTCGCGCGACCACATGGCCGGGAATGATTTCGCGTACACGCGCCCACCGCCCGTGCCCGGCCCGCGCTCCATTCCTTCGATCTGGATATCTCGCGCCAGCGAGCGCACGCCGGCCAGCGAGAGGACGTCCGCGAGGCGCACGCCGGTCCAGCGCGCGCACCCCATGGCGCCGTTGCCCCACTGTCCACCCGGCACTCGCGGCTAGAAGCGGCTGCGGCTGTTGCCGGCGCACTGGCTCGCCGCCGCGACGGTCACCGCCGGCAGCTTCAGCAAATCCGCGTAGGAGAGGCTGAGCGGCTTGTCCACGTGGCCCTCCACGCGCAGCCGCCATTTCGAGAGGTCCACGCTGGTGGGGTGGCCGTCGAGGTGCCAGCGCACGTAGAACGCCTCGTTGGGCGTGAAGGCGCTGCCCAGCCAGGCGCGCGGGGTCTCCAGCTGCACCGGTCGGTCGGTGAGCCGGATGAGCGGCACCTTCTGGGGATAGGCCACGTACGGTCCGACCGCGTTCCAGTATGGATTCGGGCCGGGCCCGGTGTACTTTGGCAGGGCGGCGGCCAGGGCCTCAGAGGGCAGCGCGAGTCCCAGGGCAAGGCCTTTCAAAAGATCACGGCGCGAGAGTTCCACGCCGATGGGGTTCTTGCGGCGGGCCGCATTACCTCCTGGGCGTGTTCAGGATGGCGCAGTCGTTGATGAGCTTCTGGAACAGCGCCGCGTTGGGAAGATCGGGATGCAGCTCGAGGACCCGCGTGAAGCAGTCGTCCGCCTCGCGGTAGTTTTTCAGGTGCTTGTGGGCGAGGCCGAGATTGGCGTACAGCTCGATCCAGGTGGGATTGTCCGCGACCAGCGGCTGGAAATGCTGGATGGCCCGCACCGCGTCGCCCCGGGCGAGGTCGCGGCATCCCTGACGGAACTCGGTGATGGTCGGGCCCGCGCGGCGCGGCAGCATCACCGCGGCCTGCACCACGATCACGAGGTAGATCCAGTGGAGCATCTCGTTGACCTGCGCGAGCAGGGTGGCGGTGATGGCGCCAAACACAATGATGCCGAACGTGCCGTAGACTTGCTTGCGACGGGCGGCGTGGGTCGTCGCCGCGTCGGCCAGTGAGCGGGCCACCAGGCGCTGATCGTCGCGCCGCAGGCCTTCGACGAGCGCCGCCAGACAGCGGGTTTCGTCCGGATCCGTGACGGCCGCTGCGATCCTGGAGGATACCCCCAGGTCGATCGTCTCATCCCCCACGGTGATCCACACGCGGCCCGCGTCAAAGCAGAGCCGCGTGATGGATGCGATGGGAATGGCGCGGAGCGCGGGCTTGTGCAGCTCCAGGCGATCGCGGAACACGTCCAGACGCGAGGACGGATCGCTCAGAAAGAATCGGGGCGGCTCTTGAATGACTCGAAAAGTGTAGAGAGGGGCGTCGTTGGAGGGATCCACGCATCCGGTATTGCACCCGGATGCCCGGGTTCCTGCAGTGAAATCGGATAGGGGCCGCCCGGGAAGCCTGGGGAGGGAAAGGAGGGGACGGTTTTTTTTGTCGGGACGTGCCCGAGCGGCCCTGTGCGCATGGTAGCGCGGGGCTATCGAGAAATTTCCGTGAAATGTCTCGGAAACGTATCGAAGAAAATTAAAGGAAATCGAGCGCCCGGCGGGAACGTCGCGTTCTGGGAAAGGTCGGGTGACGGCGCTGGAGGACAATACAGTGCTGCACCGCTCGACGGTACATCTTGGGTCTCTGTTCATGGCTCTGCTTATCTCGGTCGTCCTGGCGGGCTGCGGCGGCGGCGTGGGGGGAGGCACCAGCGGGGATGCCGCTGGCGGCGCCACCACCGGCGTCACCACGGCCACGGAGGAATTGCGGCCGGCGCCCCAGCCACCGGCGGCGCCCGCCGCGCCCACTGATGCCGCAATCCGCAACCTGCTTGCCCAGGCCAACGTGGCCCCGCTCGCCGCGCCGGCCACTGACGCCAACAAAGTCGCGCTGGGCCGCGCGCTGATGTTCGACAAGATCCTCAGCGGCAACCGCAACGTGTCGTGCGCCACCTGCCACCATACGACGTTTCACACCGGCGACGCGCTCAGCCTGTCCATCGGCGTGGGCGGCATCGGCCTCGGGCCCACGCGCGTCCAGGGCGTCGGGCAACGGGGTCAGGGGACCCTGCCGTTCATCGCGCGCAACGCGCCGGACGTCTTCAACCGCGGCCAGGCCCAGTGGCGCACCATGTTCTGGGACTCGCGGGTGAGCGGCGCGCCCGGCAATTTCACCACGCCGGCCGGAAATCAATTGCCGGCCGGGCTCGACAACGTGCTGGCCGTCCAGGCCATGTTCCCGGTTACCAGCCGCGCCGAGATGCGCGGTGAAGACGGCGACCGCGACGTTTTTGGAAACGTCAACGAACTGGCCCAGATCGCGGACAACAACCTGCCGGCGATATGGGCCGCGCTGACCGCGCGCCTGCTGGCCAACGCCGAATATCGCGCGCTGTTTGCCGCCGCTTATCCCACCGTGCCGACCAACCAGCTCGGTTTTCAGCACGCGGCAAACGCCATCGCCGCATTCGAGATCGCCAGCTTCACCGGTTTCAATTCTCCGTTCGACCGCTACGTGGCGGGGGACAACAACGTCCTCAACGCGGCGGAAAAACGGGGCGCCGGCCAGTTCTTCGGCGCGGCGCGCTGCTCGCAGTGCCACAACGGGTCGCTGCTCACCGACCAGAACGTGCACAACATCGGCACGCCGCAGATCGGGCCGGGCCACAGTCCGGAAGCGCCGGAGGATTTCGGGCGCGGCGCGGTCACCGGCAACGTCAACGATCGCTACCGCTTCCGCACGCCGCCGCTGCGCAACGTGGCGCTGACCGCTCCCTACTTCCACGACGGAGCGTTCGTCACGCTGGCCGGCGCGGTGCGGCATTATGATAATCCCCCGGCTTCACTGGCCAACTACAATCAAAATCAACTGGATCCCCGGCTGGTGGGGACTTTCTTGAATTCGGGCGCGGTGATCGCGGCGATTTCCGCCGGAATTGATCCGCGCGTCCGCAACATCAACCTCAACAATCAGGAAGTGGCGGATCTGGTGGCCTTCCTGCAATCACTGACCGATCCGCGGTTCGTCGACATGTCCGGGCTGCGCCCCGATCGGGTGCCCAGCGGGCTGCCCGTCGATTAACTGGCGGAACGACTCGGCGGCGGCCGCTGACCACCTGTTAACAACCGGTCGTTCTTTGGACATCTTCCAGTAACAATTCGAGGCTAGACTCACGCCGCATATATAGAGAATGCGTTTCTCCCAAGGCGTTTCTCCCAAGACGAAAGGAAGTTATCCCAATGAACAGCATGTCCGCTGTCCTCCCTCGCCCCATATGGAACCAGAATCCCCCCGCGCAGCCGGCGACCCCCCCCGCTCCGGCGCCACCCGCGAATCCTCCCGCGGATGACGACAAGAAGGACATCACCATCGGCCAGGCCATCACCGCGCTGGGCAGCGCCGTTGTCGTCGCCGGCATCGAGACCGTCGGCAACACCGCCTCGTCCATCGTCAACGCGCCGCGCGCCACCTATTATGCGTACAAGGCGCTGTGGAACACCGAAATGATCGGGCCGGTGCTGAAGACCACCATCGGCGCGCTGCTGCCGGTGGCCACCGTGGCCGCTCCGGTCCTCACCGCGCTGGGCAGCTGCGGCTTCGGGCTGGTGCGCGGCTTCACCGAGAGTCTGGAAGGCGGCATGGGCCAGGCCGTGAAGACCGCGGTCAGCGACGTGAAGTATTTCCACAAGGACCTCGCCGGCAAGCTGGTCGAGGAACTGGGCAAGTACGAAGTCGAGCAACTGCCCCCCGGGCAGAAGCCTTACGACATCAAGGTGCTTGAGGCCGGCAAGGCCCTGGTGGGCGGCGTCGCCGCCGGCGCCGTGGACGGCGTGGGCATCGGCCTCATCACGCTGGTCCGCACGCCGCAGGGAACCTTCAAGCTCCTCAGCGAGATCTGGAAGAGCGATCAGGGCCCGGTCCTGAAGACCACTGAGACGCTCCTCGTTCCCCTGGGCGTGGTGCTCGCCACCCCGCTCGCCACCGTGGCCGGCGCCGTGTACGGCCTCGCCACCGGCGCGAAGGAAGGCTACACCAACGGCCTGGGCGCCGCCGCCAAGAAGGCCGGCGAGAACGTCAAGGACTACTGGGAAGCCACCGGCGAGATGCTGAAGGACTGATCTCCTCCAGGACTCAACGCGAAAAGGCCGGCCGAGCAATCGGGCGGCCTTTTTCATGGTGCGCTGCCGATCATTTTGGTCTTCATCGGGCGAAATGAAGGTCAGAACGATCGGCAGCGCTACGGGGGGGGCCGCGTTGTCGCGGCTTCCTGTCGCCATGGCGATTTCGAGGAGTTCGGACTGATCCGTCGAATACACGCGGTTCATCCGCAAAAGGGGACGGGTCATGGTCGAGACAGCATCCATCGAATCGCAGTTTGCCGCGCTGCAGAGCCGCATGCCGAACCTGTGGAACACCTCCATGCGCGATCCGCACGCCGAGCACACCGTCGTGGTGGTGCCCTCCCTGACCCTTGACACCGAGGAATTGCAGAAACTGCACGGCTTTGCGCACTACGAGGAGCGCATGCTGTTCCTGCTCATCCTGCTCTCGCACCCCAAGACGCGCGTGGTGTACGTGACCGCGCAGCCCATCCACCAGAGCATCATCGACTACTACCTGCACCTCTTACCCGGCGTCCCCTACAGCCACGCGCGCTCGCGGCTGCACATGTTCTGCTGCAACGACACGTCGGTGAAGACGCTGACCCAGAAGATCGTCGAGAAGCCCACGCTCATCTGGCGCATCAAGAAGACGCTGGGGGATACCCGCGACGCGCACATGGTCGCCTTCAACGTGACCGGGCTGGAGGTCGAGCTGGCCGTGAAGCTTGGCGTGCCGCTGTACGGCGCCCATCCCCGCTACCTGCCGTTCGGGCAGAAGAGCGGCGCGCGCAAGCTGTTCGGGCAGGTCGGCGTGCCCCATCCCGTGGGGTTCGAGGACCTGCGCGACGAGAAGGACATTGCCGAGGCCATCGTCGACCTGCACGGCAAGAGCCCGGCCACAAAGCGCGCCGTCATCAAGCTCAACGACGGATTCTCCGGCGACGGGAACGCCCTCTACCCGCTCAGCCCGATCGTGGGAAAGCGGCGCGGTGGCCTGTCGCTCCGTGAGCGGCGCAACGTGGTGCTGGACACGCTGCCGCGCCGCATCCGCTTCCAGGCGCGCGGCGTGACCTGGGACGAGTATCTGCACAAGTTCAAGCAGATGCAGGGCGTCGTGGAGTCGTTCGTGGAGGGGCGCAGGAAAGCGTCCCCGTCAGTGCAGCTGCGCATCAACCCGATGGGCGGCATCGAGCTGATCTCCACCCACGACCAGATTCTCGGCGGTCCCGACGGGCAGGTGTTCATCGGCTGCAAATTCCCCTGCGATCCGGGCTACCGCGCGGCCCTGCACGAGGCCGCCGAGCGCATCGCGCGGCCCATGGCGGCGCGGGGCGTGCTGGGCCGCCTGTCGATTGATTTCCTGACGGTGGCCGCGGAGCAGAAGAACGGAAAACCGTGGGACGTGTACGCCGTGGAGATCAACCTGCGCAAGGGCGGCACCACCCACCCGTTCCGCACGCTGCAATTGCTGACCGGCGGCGTGTACGATCCGGTCAACGGGAATTTCGAGATGGCCGGCGGCGAGCAGAAATACTACATGGCCTCCGACAACCTGGAATCAGAAAACTACAAGGGACTGCAGCCGGAAGATCTCATCGACATCACGACATACACCGGGCTGCACTACAAGTCATCTACGAACACCGGCGTGGTGTTTCACATGATCGGGGCGCTCTCGGAGTTCGGCAAGCTGGGCGTGACCTGCATCGGCAACAGCCCCCAGGAGGCGCAGGCGATGTACGATCGGGCGGTGCAGACGCTGGAGGAGCAATCCCGCACGACCGAGTGGATGGTTTAGTCCTGCACGAGCCTGAGGTGGTCAGGGCGATGGTGGCGCGCTACGGGCTGGAGCCGATGCTGGCGCGCCACCATCACAAGTACGTGTGGGCCGCCTTCATGTTCGTGAACGGCTTTGTCAGCATCGGAATTCTCGCTGGACTGGCCCTCTTCAGCGGCACGCCCTTCATTTTTCCATCGCTGGGGCCGACGGCATTCTTGTTTTTTTTCTCGCCGCTGTCCCCGGCGTCTGGCCCGCGAAATACCATGTACGGCCATGCCATCGGAATTCTCTGCGGCTGGGGCGCCCTCTGGTTGTGCGGGCTGCAGAACGCCCCGCCCAGCACG
>VGFD01000247.1 GCA_016868975.1 Armatimonadota bacterium
GCCCACGCCCGGCGCCGCGTACAACATCCCCAGGCCGCGCTCGTTGACCCCAAGGACCTGGTCGGCGAATATCGGCATCATGGTGGACGCCGAGCCAAATACCATGGCGAAAAAGTCCACCAGCATGGTCGACAAAATCAGCCGATTTCCCAGGACGAAACGGAGGCCTTTAAGGGCCGCATGCCAGGTGGGGACTTCCACCTCGGGCCCGCGCGGGACGTGCCGGTGCTCCATCGAGACGAGCGCCAGCAACACCGCGAGAAAGGTAGCCGCGTCCACGAAGTACACGGCCGCAACGCCATATTCGGCCAGCATCAGGCCGGCCACCATGGGCCCGCACACCGACGCGCCCTGGTAGGCGATCATGTTCATGCTGAGCGCGTTGGGCAGGTGCTCCCGCGGCACGAGCTGGGGGATGAGCGCCTGTCGCGCGGGCAGGTCGAAAGTCGCGGCGGCCGCTGAGACGACGAGCAGCACGTAGATGCTCCACGGCTGGACCTGGCCGCTCACCGTGATCAGCCCGAGAATCAGCGAGGCGACGAGCATGACGACCTGGGTGGCCATCATGAGACGGCGGCGGTCCACGCGATCCGCCATCACGCCGCTGGCCAGCCCCAGGACCACCATGGGCACGAGCCGCGCCACGCCCACCATCCCCAGCAGCAGCGGGGAATGGGTGAGCTGGTAGAGGTGCCACGCGATGGCCACGTCGCGCATGCGGGTGCCCGCGATGGAAACCACCTGTCCGAGCATGAGCTTGCGGAAGTCGTCGTGCTGGAGCGCCGCGAAAGGACGATGCGTCATGCGACGGGCAATTCTGGGCGACTCGTTTTCGGCCTCCTGCGCGGGGATCGGGGCGGGTGCGTGGCGAATGGGGCGCCGCCCAGTTTCGTATCGGAGGACGTTTCCCATGGCCCGCCTCGATCCGCACTCCTACAATGACTCCTCGCAGCCCGACGTGGTGGCCCTGCACTGGAGCGCTCGGGTGGATTTCGAGCGGCGGGTCATCGACGCCGCCGCCACGCTCACTCTCGAAGCGCCCGGGCTGACGCTCGACCTCGACACGCGCGACCTCGACATCCACGCCGTGGAGGACGAGGCCGGCCACGCGCTGGAATTCACGCTGCACCCGCCGGAACCCATCCTCGGCGCCCGGCTGGAGGTGAAGATCCGCCCGGCCACGCGCGCGGTGCGGGTCCGCTACAGCACCTCGCCGACCGCGTCCGCGCTGCAATGGCTCACGCCGGCCCAGACCTTCGGCGGCCGGCACCCCTTCCTGTTCAGCCAGTGCCAGGCAATTCACGCGCGCTCGGTGGTGCCGCTCCAGGACACGCCCCGTGTCCGCATCCGATATAAAGCCGCGATGGAGGTCCCGACCGAATTGCGCGCGCTGATGGCGGCGGCGTTCGTGCAGCGTGACGAGCGCGGCGAGGTGGCCGTGGAGCGCTGGGAGATGCCGCAGCCCATTCCCCCGTACCTCTTCGCCTTTGCGGTGGGCGACCTGCAAGGCCAGGACGTCGGCCCGCGCACCCGCGTGTGGGCTGAGCCGGCCATCCTGGAGCGCGCCGCCGCCGAGTTTGGCGGGGCGGACGACATGCTGGCCGCCGCCGAGTCCATGTTTGGCGATTACGACTGGGACCGTTTCGACATTCTCACCATGCCGCAGTCGTTTCCCTACGGGGGAATGGAAAATCCCCGCCTCACGTTCTTGACGCCCACGCTGCTGGCCGGCGACAGATCCCTGGTGAACGTCGTCGCGCACGAGCTGGCCCACTCGTGGACCGGGAATCTGGTGTCGAACGCCTCGGCCAACGATTTCTGGCTCAACGAGGGATTCACCGTGTTCGCGGAGCGGCGCATCGCCGAGCGTCTCGAGGGGCCCGACGTGATGGCGCTGCAGGAAGCCATCGGCCGCAAGGCGCTGGAGGACGCGGTGGCGGATTTCTCCGACCGCCCGCAACTGACAAGATTGCGCTGCGATCTGGCCGGGCACGATCCGGACGAAGTGTATTCCTCGGTCCCCTACGAAAAGGGATATTTATTCCTGCGCACCCTGGAAACCCACGTGGGACGCGCGGAATTCGATCGCTTTCTGCGGGCGTACATCGATCGCTTCCGCTTCCAGGCCATCACCACCGCGGATTTTGAAGCGTTCTGCGAGGAGATCTTGCCGGGGGCATTGCGAGGCGTGCGCGCGTCGGAGTGGATCGACGGGCCGGGCATTCCGGACAACGCGCCGCCGGCGAAATCCCAGCGCCTGGAGGCGGTAAAGGCGCTCGGCGACCGGCTTCCCGACGAGTGCACGACGGCCACGTGGACGCCGGCCGAATGGGTGATTTATCTCGAGGGACTGCCGCGCCCGCTCCCGCTGGAGAAATGCGCGGCGCTGGAGGAAAAATTCGCGCTCAACACGCGGACCAACTACGAGGTGCTGGTCACCTGGCTGGACGTGGCGGCCGCGGCCGGGTATCTGCCGGCCGTCCCGTACGTCGAGAAAGTGCTCGCGGATGTCGGCCGCATGAAGTACCTCAAGCCGCTGTACAAGACGCTGGCCCGCAACGACGCCACGCGCGAGGTGGCCATCCGATGCTTTGAGCGGAACGCCGAGTCGTACCATCCCATTGCGCGCCAGGTGCTGGGCGAGGTGCTGGAGACCGCACCAGTCTGAGAACGTTTCGGTTTCAGGCGGTCTTCTTCGGCTCTTCCTTGACGCCGAACGGGCCCAGATCGCGCTGCTGGAAGGCAGGCGTCATCAGCATCGTGCCCTGGCCGGTCGCGTTGTACTTCTTGCGCGCCACGGCGGCCATCGCCGCGCCCGCGCCGCACGCGGCGAGGAGCCCCAGGCACATCCCCGAAGGGACCGCCAGGCTGGCAATCTGGGGAACAATGCTGCGGATGAGAAGAAAATGTCCGGTAGTGGCCGCGGCGCCGGCGGTCAGCATCAGCACGCCGCCCAATCTGGTGGGATTGTAGCCGACCACGTCGGGCTGCGTCGAAGGATCAAATGCGTCCGTGGGGGCGCCGGCCGTTCCGCCGCTGGCGGCGTGGGGCTGCGCGAGACGATACAGATCCTGAGCGCCAGTGGTGGTGCCGAGCGTGGCAATCATGATGGTGCTTCCTCCTGAGACTGCTTTGCCTACCCGTTACGGTGGATGATAGCGGCACGTCCTGAAGGAACCCTGAAATTGCGCCCACGCTGCGCGGGGTCAGGCGCTTACGGCCGCACGGTGGGGGTGCCTTCCACCGGCGCCGCCTCGGGATAGGTTCGGGAACCGGTGAGCAACTCCACGACGGGGCCCGGGAGATGGTCGTTGCGCCAGCACGAGAGATCCTCGAACAGCGCGGTGTCCACCGAGGCCTGGACCCGGTAGCGGGCCGCGATACCCGGCTGGTAGGCGAACTGCATCACGTGCTTCTCACCCGGCTGTAGGACGGGGATCTCGCGCGCCTCGCGGCCCGGGATGATGCCGCTGGCCACGTACGTGCAGGCCGCCTTCGTGGGCTGCGAGGGCGCGGTGCCCAGGTTGCGGATGGTGACGGTCACGCGCACCGTCGTCCCCATGGGGGCCTCGGCGGGCGAGTCCAGGGTGACGTCCACGACGGCAAGGTCGCAGCGGGCCGGAGCGACTGGCAAAAACAAAGGCGCGGCGACCGCGGGGCCTGCCATGAGGAGCACCATGAGAACGGCGACAAGAACAGGCATCCTGGAAAGGGTATTCCCACCCAGACGCGCCGAGCCTGCAGGGTTCGGGGCGCGGTCTGGCGCAAGCGTCCCCGTGGTTCTCGACTACGCCATCCTCTGCGAGGCGGCCAGCGCGGCTCCCGACGGCAAGACCTCCATCCTGGGCGGCGGCTTCGACATTTTCGTCGCCCCGAAGGTGCCTTTCCAGATCCACCGGGTCGTGCTGGCGGCGCGGTTTCTATTTCGTTCGGCGGAAACGAACACGCCGGTGCCGTTCGAAATCCGCCTCATCGACGGAGACGGCCAGCTCGTGCTGCCCAGCCAGAGCGGCACCGTGGAGACGCGCCCGGGACGAATCCCGGGCGCGATCGTGCCGTATCCCATGATCCTGGAGTTCGCCGGGGTCACGTTCCACAAATACGGGCCCTACAGCTTTGAAATCCTGATCGAGGGGCGCGCGGTGAAGAGCGTGCCGCTGTACATCGTAGATTCGCTTTAACGCGCGCGCTCGTAGACCAGCAGGTTCGGTGGGGCAGGGGACTCGACCAGCGTGGCGTTCTCGATGATTTCCTCCACCACCGTGTCAACTCCCGGCCAGGCGGCGGGGATGGTGACCTGGCCGGTCGTTCCCGCGATCTCCACCGCGCGGCGGGCAACGCGCAGACTCGTGATGTCCGACCAGAGGAAATCGTGAGCGTCGTCCCCCAGGATGCGCAGGCCTTCCTCGTAGACCTCCGCGCCCAGGCCGCGGAGCATTCGGCATCGTGTCCAGGCCACCAGGTAGCCAATCGAGGAGATTGCCACGCACGCGCCCAGCACCGCCGGCGCCCACTCCAGGCCGGCCGCCATGGGCAGCGTCGACAGGCAGGTCGCGCCCACCATCGCGCGGCCCCCCGGCGAATCCATGTAGTGCACCGGCTCGGTGAAGCGCAGCGTGCGCTTCAGGGTCACGAACCCCGGCGGGGCGGGCGGCGGCTCGGCGTCCGGCGCCGATGCGGGGGGCGGCGGCCCCAGGAGCACCCTGGGCAGGGAACTGGGCGCCACAAATTGCGGGGTCTCTTCCTCGTCCGGCGCGCCGTCTCCGGCGGGAAAAAGCAGCGCCAGCCGCATCCCGCGGGCGCTCTGGTAGCGGCGCGCCGGGTCGGTCTCCACGGCCTTCATCACGATCTTGCTGAACGACTCGGGAACGTCCGCCACGATGCTGTGCGGCGACGTGAACTGAAAGGGCGTGCCGCTGGTGGGATCGTGACCGGTGAGGAGCACGTGGAGAAGCACGCCGGTGCTGTAGATGTCTGAGCGGGCGTCGGTCTGCGCGCTGCCGTAGTGCTCCGGCGAGGCAAAGCCGGGGGTCCCAAGGGGGACGGTGTCACGCGACGCGGTGGGACTCCAGCGGCGTGCCGCCCCGAAGTCGATGAGGCGCAGGGTGCCGGTACGCGTGAGCATGATGTTCTCAGGCTTGATGTCGCGATAGATGATGCCGCGCTGGTGCAGATGGTGCAGCGCGTCAAGCAACTGCAGGACGGCGGCCACCGCGGGGCCGTGCTCAAAGCGTCCCTGGCGGTCGAGCATGGCCTGCAGCGTCTCGCCGGGAATGAACTCCTCGACCAGAAACCAGGCGCCGTCTTCCTCAAAGAAATCGAGCGCCATGGGCAGGCTGGGGTGGGTCAGCTTCGACAGCAGGTCGAACTCGGTGCGGAACTGGCGAAGGTCGTCGCTGTCGGTGGCGGCGGTCTGCTTGATGGCGACCAGCCCGGCCCCGCGCAGCGGATTGCCCAGGTAGATGCGGCTCGTGCCGCCGCTGGTCCAGGGACGATCGACGCGGTATCTCGCCTTGAGGATGGTGCCGGACGCGACTGAGGGGGGCATTGCGAGCCTTTCCATGGTACCGGGCCTGCCTCATTCCTTGCCGTGCCCGCGCGTCCTGCCTCAAAAAAGAGATTTCCAACCACGGGAACTTCGTTCAACAAGCGGACATCGTATGGCCACAGAAACCAATGGAGGTCCCAATGAACCATTCCGTTCGCCCCCGCGCGGGCCAGACGCGGGGATGGCTCCTCGTAGCCCTGTTCGCAACACTTCTCGTATTCGTCTTCACCGGCGCCGTGCTGGTGGAGCGCCCGCCGCAGCCCGCGCCGGCCCAGGCCGCATCGGTTGGCGGCGCGCTCGAGCTGCAGAACGCCGTTGTGAAGGCCGCGGAAAAAGTGATGCCCAGCGTGGTCAACATCGACACCACGGTGGCCCGCACCCAGGCTCGGCCGCAGCACATGCCGCCCGGGTTCCGCCATCCGGCGCTGCCGCCCAATGCCTTTCCACCCGCCCGGGGACAGGGCTCCGGCGTCATCATCTCGGCCGACGGCCTCATCCTCACCAACCAGCACGTGGTGGACGGCGCCACTGAAATCAACGTGACCCTCAACGACAAGCGGAAACTGAAGGCGACCCTGAAGGGCGCTGACCCGCTGACCGACATCGCCATCCTGAAGGTGGACGCGAGCGGCCTGCCCGCGGCCGAGCTCGGAGACTCCGACGCCGCGCCCATCGGGACGTTCGTGCTGGCCATCGGCAACCCGCTTGGCTTCGACCACACGATGACCGTGGGCATCCTGTCCGGCCGCGGCCGCGAGCTGCCCGAGCCGGGCAAGGAGATGCGCAACCTGCTGCAGACCGACGCCGCGATCAACCCGGGCAACTCCGGCGGCCCGCTGGTCGATCTCCAGGGACGCGTCATCGGCATCAACACGGCGATCATTCCCCACGCCCAGGGCATTGGCTTCGCCATCCCGGTGAACACGGTGCGCGACATCATGGCCCAGCTCCAGGAGAAGGGGAAAGTCGTGCGCGCCTACATCGGCGTGGCCATGCAGAACGTGACCGACGAGGTGGCGACCCACCTCAAGCTCCCCAAGACCGAAGGCGTGCTGGTGGAGCGTGTCGTGCCCGGCAGCCCCGCCGCCCGAGCCGGCCTGGAGCGCGGCGACGTCATCGTGAAAGTCGACGGCGCCCGCATCAAGGACGCGCAGGATCTCCAGAAGCGTGTCCGCGCCCGCAAGATCGGAGAGGAAGTGGCCCTCACCGTGTGGGCAAACTCCAAGTACAACACCGTAAAGCTTCGCGTGGTGGAAATGCCGAACGGGTAACCGCTCGGCCAATACGGCGACCCCTGCAAGGCCCGGAGTCCGCTCCGGGCCTTTATTTTCACGTCCAGCGCGGGTCGGGGGCGCGTGGCGCGCAATGCAGGCGGGCGAACGCGTTGACTTCGTCGGAGATGTGCCGCACCAGGGTTTCCACGACGATGCGGCCTTTTTCCAGCGTGGCCAGCGTGGGATCGCCCCAGGCGCCGGTGGGGGAATATACCCCCTCCGCATCGGGATCGCGGGTCAGGCGCACCCGCCCGGGCGCCTCCCGATAGTCCGGACGGGCGCGCTCCAACCGCACCACGTGCGGCGCAATGTAGAGCATCATGGACGTCTCGATCTCATCGGCGTGCGTCCCGCCGGGCTGCTGCTCCAGACCCTCCGGAATCTTCTGGTGGGCCTCGTCGAGCCGGGTAAATTCCATGAGGATATTCTCCTCTTGCAGCCGCAGCCGCGCCGGCTCCAGGGCACGGCACGTGCTGATCCCGGTGTTTAGCACGTAGAGCCGCGTCGCGCCGTGGCGGGCGAACGAGCGGCAGATGTCGGCGATGAAGTCGCGGCAGGTTTCCAGCGCGATGTTCACCGAGCCCGGATATTCCACGAACGACGGATAATATCCGTAGCGCACGGTCGGCGCGATCAGCACGTCGGCGGTCTCGGCCAGCCGCGCCGCGAAATAATCCGCCAGCAATTCGTCGTTGTTGAGCGGCAGGTGCAGGCCGTGCTCCTTGGCGCCCGCGCCCAGCGGGATCACCATGACCGGAACCCGCCGCAGCGCCGCTTCCGCCTCGTCCCAGGTAAGGTTGGAGAGATACTTCACGGCACGCCCCTTCGAGGAGGAGCGTGTCGAATCCCTGAATGTGAAGGGAGCCCGGCGCGCACCGTGGAACCGGCCGGGCATGGCTCCCATCACCTTCGGCTCGGCGATGCCCGCGTTTCTGCCGCCGCGCACCCAGGTCTCGATCGCGCGCTTCCTCGACCACATGGGCTTCGACAACCTGTGGCTTGCGGATCACATGGCGTACCCCGACCTGTCACCGGCCCCGGACGCGTGGTCCATCATCGCCGCCATGGCCAGCTCCACGCGGCGGATGAAGCTGGGCACGGCCGTCTCCGATCCGCACCGCA
>VGFD01000248.1 GCA_016868975.1 Armatimonadota bacterium
GTCCGCTTCGACGCGCAGCGAGTTGCACTCGGCGGCGGAAAAGCGGCCGGGCAGAAGCACGTAGCCATTCTCCGCGAAAGACATCAGCCCACGCGCACTTCCCAGATGTCGCCCTGGAGCGGCGCAATGCGGATGGGGACGTCGAGAAACAGGCGGATCACGTCAACGTTGGTGCGGGTGTGCAGGGTGGGCGCGCTGGTCCGGTACGAGCCGCCGCCGGCCAGCGCCAGGGGGAGCAGCAGCTGATCGGCGAGGTGCGGCCCCACTGGGGCGCCCGCGGCAAGCCACGCCTGGGCATCGTCCACTGCCTCCTGAGCCACCGTCTCGGCCGGCTTCCCGCGCTCTCCGATAGCGGAGAACACCTCGGTCAGCGCATCGGTTTCGATTTCCACCATGAACGCGTTGCCCGGGCCGCGCGCCTGTCCGACCTCGCGGATTTCGGCGGCTGTCGCGGGAATTTCCAGCGCATCGCGGGCCACCTGAATCTCGCGCTCGCCGATGTGCCGGGGCAGCGCGGACAGCCACGCACGCGCCCGCCGTTCGCGCACGGATCCCCGCTCGGTCAACTCCAGCGCGGTCAGACGATCGGCCGGGGTGACGCGCGCTTCCACCTGTCCGCCGCCGGCCGGATAGAACCCAGGGCGCGACAGCGAAAGCCCCACCTGGGGGCCCATGCGGGCGAGCAGCGGCAGGAAGGCTTTCTCCAGAAAATCATAAGGCGGCGCCTTCGTGTTGTGCGTTCCCCCAATCAGCGTGATCGTCGACGGACGCGCGGCCAGCATCAACGGCGGCAGGATCGTTTGCAGCACGAGGCTGGTGCTGCCCGCCGTGCCGATGTCGAGCGTGAAGTGACCGGGCCGCACGTGCCGCGGCTGAAAACACAAGGCGCGCGAGCCGACCTCCGCGCCGCGCACCGTGGCGTCGCACACCCGGGCGGCGGCCTGCACCGCCGTCACGTGCTGGCGCGCCAGTCCCGGTTTCGCGCGGTTGGCCCGCACGTTGACCACTTCGAACTCGGTGCCCGTAAGGGCGGACAGCGCCAGCGAGGTGCGCAGGATCTGGCCGCCGCCTTCGCCTTGCGCGCCGTCAATCGTGAGCATCTAAGCCTTCCGGCGAAGTGATGGGCGGCGCCACCAGAGCCGGCGGCACCACTTCCTGGGCCGGACGTCCGGGCCGCGTCTGGTTGCGCGACGCGCGCAGCAATTTCGCGATCTGCGCGGCCATTTTCTTGGTGCCGTCCACCCCGGAAAAATACAGGTCGAACGTGCGCGACAGCTTGCCCCCGCGGTTTACCGCCAACACCTCCACGCCGTCCAATCGCCCGTGGAAATCGGGCGACAGCCGGCCGAGCACCGCTTCGGCGACCGGGCTCAAATCCGAGGTGTGCATGCGGGCGTCGAGTTTGAACGTCCCTTCGGAGAGGCGGAGCGCCATGGTGGCCGAATCCAAGGTGAAGCCTTCGGCGAGCGGAGAGAAAGGCTGCGCTTCCTTCACCTCGCGCATCGCCTGTGCATAGGCGCCGCGTATCTGGGTCATCCAGGGCCCTTCCGCCAGCAGGCTGAGCTGGATTTTCACGCAGTCATTCTGAGTGTGCGCGGCCATCTTGATGACCTGCTTTTGCATCAGCGGAAAATTGGTCTTCGCGGCGGCCTCATACATCGGCTTCAGATCTGCCGCCATTGAGAGGTCCCCATTGGCGCGCACGTGCCCATCCCCATTTTCGAGGCGGAACGTCAGCCTGGCGTCGCCGGTTCCGTTGGCCTGATAAACCTGCTCGATAAACGGAATCATCTGCCGCAGCTGGATGGCCGCGGCCCGAATCAGCACCCGGTCCACCGTGTCATCGTCGCCTCGCTTTGCCTCCATCTCCTCGATCTTGTCGAAGATGTGGGAGTACGCGCTCAAATACCCGATCACGAACTGGTCGGCGTTGCTGAACGCGCCGTCGGTCTTCAGATCGAAAACGTCGTCAATGCGCTGCGCGTCTATTTTCAGGCGGTCGAGCCGCAGCTTCAGCATGCGGTCGAGATCCGCGCCCAGCTTGTTTACCGCGTCCTTGCCCAAAAACGTCCCCAGCAGGCCTTTGATCTTGGAGGCGAGCATCGGGCGGGGATCCGGAATGGTGAACGCCACGTGCAGCCCGGCTTCGTCGTCGGCCAGCGTTGGGACGTCCACCGTGAGGGACTGGGCCGGCAGCCGCGATTTTTCGAAAAACTCGCTCATTGTTTTCTGAAGCTCGGTGGGTTTCACTTCCCCGACTTCTTTTCCGAACGAGGAGTCCGCCACCACGATCAGCGTCCCATCCACGCTCATGGTTTCCCCTTGATCGCTGAGCGTCAGGTGAAATTGCTTGAGGGGCAGTTTCTTTCGAATCAGGGGAGACTGCACGGAAAGGTGGGTGCGGCCGGAGCCGTCTCGGTACGTTCCCGTGCTGTCCATGTCCAGCGTGATGTTTTGCAGGGGAACCATCGACAGATCCACCGCGAGGTCCAGGGCCAGCTTCCCACGCACGTCATACGCGGAAGAGTCCTGAAGGGCAGTCAGATCCGCGTCCAACCGAGAGCCCTCGCCCATTGGCGGAGTAGTGAGCTGCCCGGTCATGGCGATCTTGCTCTCGGTAAAATCCAGGAAGCTCGCCGCGGTCAGACCCTTCAAGGTATTCCCCAGCGTGAACGTGGCGCGTGCCACTGCGAGTCCCCGCGGGATGCTGGCCAGGAAGCTGGCGGTGCCGGTGGCGCTCCGCAGCCCGCGCAGCTGATCGGTGAAGTGCACGCGGGCGTTGCCGGCCGCGTCGAGCAGCGTGACCAGCGTGCGTTTGAGGGGCGGCACATTTTTCCTGGCCGGCGCCGCATCCAGTGGAGCGGCCAGCAGCACGATCGTCAGGAGAAGCAGTGTAAGACGCATGGTGATTTCCCTTTCAGCCCGCATTGTGTTCCGCGATGGCGGCCTTGATGCTCTCCAGGTGGTCGGCCAGCAGGTTCCGCTCGTCGTCCGGCACGTTGATGAACTCGGCGCCGTGGTCGTACTCGTGGTCACTCACCGGGCGCGCCCACACCACCAGGGCGCGCAGCGGAAAATCGATGGGATTGTAGTCGATGCGGATTTTTAGCACCGTCTGCACCTCGAGCGGCCGCGACATGGAAAAACGCAGGCCGGACAGGCTGATGTCCTTCACGGTGACCTGCTCGTGCTCGCCCGGCGCGTAGATGTCGGTAAGCTCGAACACCGGCACGCGCTCGGCGCGTCTTTTGTCAGCCGCATCGGGCGATGTTTTTTTCTTTCCAAACCAGCCCATGGAGTGGCCTCCCTTACACCGATCCCTTACGCCGAGTAGGTGTCCTCGTGATAAAATTTGCTGCGCCGCGCGATACGGATCACCGATAAAATGGTGTCGAATTTTGCGAAGGAGAGACTGGAAATCGTCATCTGGCGGCGATCGTTGAGCAAGTGCGCCTTGCGGAACCATTTCTGCTCGGCCGGCGGCGCGTGAAAATCGGCGGCGTCCGCCCAGGGGATGGTCACGCGCGTCCAGCGGTCCTGGTAGGTGATTTCATCAGGAGTCACGACGATGAAGCAGCCGGTCACGTGGTAGAGCAGCAGAAAAATGCCGGCCAGCAGCAATCCCCCCAGCACAAAGAAGAATATGCCGCGGCCCGAGAACTCGCGCTCGACGATAAATCCCAGCTCGACCACGCACAGCCCGCTGATCAGCAGCGCGGACGCCAGGAGGACGAAGTCGCGCGTGAGGCCGGCGTGAAACGTCTTCTGCCGAGCGTCGGACATGCAAGAGCAGTGGGTTCCCGGCCGAAGCGGCACCTTCCTGCGACGGAAAAGAGGAGCCCTTCCATTGGCGGCTCGAACACCCAGGGTCCGAGGCTTTAGCTGCACGCGAAGGGGGTCCTTCAGGCGGATGGCGGCGTTCCACTCCGGCGATCCAGGCATCCGCACCGCCCGCATGGCGCGGCGAGGCGGCTCTTCAGTGCCCTTCGCACTGCTGGTGTTCTGCGCCGTTCTCGGGATCCTGTACGTCCGCGGCGGGGGGCGCGAGGCGGTCCAGAAGTGGCAGGCCGCCATGGCGACGCCCCCGGTCTCCCAGGCGGAGGGCGAGGCGCGCGCGCGCGCCGCCGTGGAGCTCGTCAAGGATCACCGCCCGGCCAGCTCCGCGCTGAGCATCGCCACCCGGCTCGACCTCGTCACCGCTTCGCACACCGAGAGCAGCGGCCCGGTCAGTGCCCGCCAGTGGCGCGCCGAAGCGACCGCCGCGGATGCCTACGAGGTGACCTGCACGATTCAAGGCGGCAATGCGTTTATCGCCACCTACGTCTGGAACGTGGACACCAGACGCGGTGTTGTCAAGGCCGCGTCACCCAGCGCCGAGCGCCTCGAGCAGTTGCGCCAGCACGAGCTTGGCCAGGCTCCGCCGCTGCGCGCGGTCCCGCCCCCCGTCAGTCCGCCGCCCGGCGTGTCCGCGCACCGTCCCGCGCCGCCACCACGGATCGTGCCCTCGGTGCGGGCACCGGCGGCGACAATCGTTGAAGCGCCGCCTCCGGACATCCAGCTGGTGGGCGTTCTGGAAACCGGCGCGCTGGTGGCGCTGTTCCGCACGCCGAATGGGATGGTCGAGGCACGCAAGGGGGAACGGCTCGCATCCGACTGGACCGTGTCGAGCATTTCCAAAGGAGGCGAGGGGCGTGCCTTCGTGATCTTGACACGGGGGAACCGCAAGACCACGCTTCGGCTGGGCGACACCCCTCCCGCCGGGCAGCGACAGGGGCCGCCGCCGATGGGGACGCTTCCTCCGCCGCCGGTGCCGCGGGCCACGCATATCAGCGAGAACCCACCGCCCGGTGGAATTCCGCCCGCCGGGGATCCGCGGGCCGCCCCGGGACCGACCGGCGATCCTCGCGCGGCGCCTCCCCGCCCTCCCGGCCCCGGCGGAGATCCGCGCGCCATGCCACCGAGCCCGCAACCGAGTGGCGATCCTCGGGCGATGCCGCCGCCTCCGCCGCCGATGCCGCCCAGCCCGGACGCGATACCAACGCCCTAGAACGGACTACTATGCCTTTTCGGCGGCCGCCTCCGCCTTGGCGGTTTCGGCTTTCTTTTCTTCCTCGCCGTTGATGGCCTTCTTGAACTCGACCACGCTGCTGCCCAGCGAGCGCGCCATCTCCGGCAGTTTCTTCGCGCCGAAAATCACGAACCCGACGATCGCGATCCACATGAATTCCTGGGGACCCATGGTTGAAAGCCTCCTTGATATACCTGATTATACCATACGTTGCGCCGGGCCTACGCGTATCGGGGGTTGAACGGGTCGCCCGTCTCTTGCTTGTGGATGCGCGTGTTGGCGGCGAGGTGCTCGGCAACTTGATAGACCGTCTCGATGTCCTCGGAAGTTCCGGTCGCCTCGGCCAGCTCTTCCAGGCTGAAGTCGCGCCCCTTGTTGGCCCGCAGGAAGTCGATGATCTTGTGCACGATCTCGATCACCTCGCCGGCCGCTTTCTTGCCCGCCTCGACGCCCGGCTGGTGGTAGGCGTTCACGTTCACCAGGGTTCCGTAGAAGCCCACGGTGCGCTCGTAGAGCGCGATCAGCCGGCCGATGCTGCGAGGACTTACCTCGTCCAGCGTGAGGGTGATGGACTGGCGTCCCTTCTCGTGCAGCGCGCGCCGCGTGCCCAGCAGGAAGCCCTGCAGGAAGTCCCCGCTGGTGATGTCGGGCTCCACCCGGATGGAATTGCCCTCTCGGTCCTTGAGGACTTCGATGAAAGTGACGAAGAAGTTGAGGACGCCGTCGCGCAGTTGCTGCACGTATGCGTGCTGGTCGGTCGAGCCCTTGTTGCCGTACACCGAGATGCCCTGGTGCACGACGTTGCCGTCCAGGTCCAGCTCCTTGCCGAGGGACTCCATCACCAGCTGCTGCAGGTAGCGGCTGAAGAGCAGCAGGCGGTCCTTGTAGGGAAGCACCACCATGTCTTTCTTGCCCTTCCCGTCGCCCGCCCAGTACCACATCAGCGCCATCAGCGCGGCCGGATTCTTCGCCGTTTCGTGGACGCGGGTCACGGCGTCCATCTCCTTTGCGCCGTCGAGCATGGCAAAGACGTCGATCCCTTGCAGCGCCGCGGGCAGCAGGCCCACCGCCGAAAGCTCGGAGGTGCGTCCGCCCACCCAATCCCACATGGGGAAGCGGGCCAGCCAGCCCTCCTGCACGGCCGTCTTGTCTAGGTCGCTGCACACCTGGGTGATGGCCGCGACGTGCTGGTGGAAGGAGAGGCCGGCGCGGGTGTAGGCCTCCCTGGCCTCGAGCTGGCCGTTGCGGGTCTCCTTCGTGCCGCCCGACTTGGAGATCACGACGGTGAGCGTCTCTTTCAAGCCGTCGCCGATCTGGGCCAGCACCAGGTCCATTCCGTCGGGATCGGTGTTGTCGAAGAAGTGCGGCGTGAGGGGATTGTCGGTGCGGGCCAGGGCCGCGGCAACGAACTCCGGCCCGAGCGCAGATCCGCCAATGCCGATCACCAGCAGGTGGCGGAAGCGCTCCGCTTTCTCGGGGCGGATGGCGCCGCTGTGGACCTGCCGGGCGAACTCCTTGATGCGCGCCAGCGTGGTCTTGATCTCGTTTGCGATGTCCGGGTCGGGCGCGAGATCCGGATTGCGCAGCCAGTAGTGGCCGACCATGCGGTTCTCGTCGGGATTTGCGATGGCGCCCTTTTCGAGCGCGTCCATGGCGCTGAACGCCTTCTGGATGCGCGGCTCCATGTCGGCCATGAACGCGTCGGTGAAGTCCATGCGGCTGACGTCGAGCCGGAAGCCGAGGGCGTCGTCGATGATCAGGTACTTCTTGTAGCGCTCCCAGAGAGCAGTCGTGGCCTGGGTGGGCATGGGCGAACCTCCGTGGACAAGTTAGGGGTCGGCACGGCCGACGCCACCACTGGCTCTAACCCGAAGTTCCTGGGGCCTGCTTCGCGGCCTGTTTCCAGCGGTTTCGCGCGTGTCTGTCTGTCGACGCGCACAGAGTCGCCCAAGATTCGCCTTGCCGCTTATTGCTCCTTCAGCCGCTCGTTGAGGGCCTTTACGATGGTGGTGTAGATGCGCATCATGTTGCAGCGCGCGCCGGCCATCGCGCCCAGGCGGTAGGTGGACTGGGTCTCGCGCTCCAACGAGTCGCTGAAGCCGTCGCGCAGGGCGGCGAGCATGCGGCGGTCGGCGATCTTGTCGACGTGCGCCTTGACCGGCCTGGGATTGATGACCGCGCGGTAGGGATCGTCGGCCTTGAACGCGACTTCGAGGAGCGCGGCCGCGGCCTTCTGCACGCGGGGATCCTCACGGGTGTAGGAGACGTCGGGGGGGGGCGCCTGGCTGGCCAGGGTGGTGGCCTTCTGCGCCGGGCGAAACATAGACACGGCGAGTTGCAGGATGTTCATACCGGGACCTTCCTGGGATCGGGGCAGGGCAACGCGGGGGGGCGGCGGCCTGCTTCCTGTAATTGTTGAGCTGCCTGAATTTACGGAACTCTCGTGAGTACTATGCTACAGGTGCGGCCTGAAAAATTCTGGAAACGGCAGGGGAGTGTCCGCCACGGGGGAATGTTGCATGAAATTCAGGAGGCTGCAGGGTGAAAAAGATCGCGCTGGTGGGTGCCACGGGCCGCACGGGGCTGATGACGGCGAATGTGCTGATGGAGTTGATCGTCTCCGACCCGGAGACGCGCCTGGTGGTGGCCGGCCGTGACAAGCTCGCCCTGGAGCGCCTGTCCACCGACCTCGGGCGGCGCTTCAAGAAGCCTATCGACATCACCGGCATCGACCTCGCCGACCGCTCCGCGCTGCGCGTGATGTGCGAGGGGGCGGAAGTGGTCATCAACTGCGCCGGTCCCTACGCCGCCGTGGCCCCGCCCATTGTCGCCACCGCGGTGCACGGCAAGGCG